>JAYUWY010000035.1:0-2234 GCA_043753285.1 Gemmatimonas sp.
TCGATGTCGCCGACGGTGCCGCCGACCTCGACGATCACCACGTCGTTCTCCGAGGTGATCCGCGTGATGGCGCTCTTGATCTCGTCCGTGATGTGCGGAATCACCTGCACCGTGGAGCCCAAGTATTCGCCGCGGCGTTCCTTGGTAATCACGTTCGAGTAAATGCGACCCGTCGTGATGTTGTTGGCTTGCGTTAGCGAGCGATCAAGAAAGCGCTCGTAGTGGCCGAGGTCGAGGTCAGTTTCGGCACCGTCATCGGTGACGAACACTTCACCGTGTTGAAACGGCGACATCGTGCCCGGATCCACATTGAGATATGGATCGAGCTTCATCATCGTTACGCGCAGTCCACGCTCGACGAGCAACCGTCCGAGCGATGCGGCCGCGATTCCCTTGCCCAGCGACGATACGACGCCGCCAGTGACAAAGATGTATTTAGGAGAGGAGTGGGCGGTGTTGGGTGTCATCGTCCGGTTCCGGAATTGGGATGCGACTTGGGATGCGACTTGGGATGCAGCGAGTCCCAGTGCGCATTCGCGCGCACGAGGTCGTCTTCGGTATTCACTTCGCCCCACGAGGGCGCGTCTACGATCGCCACGCCCATCGCCAAGCCCGCGGCGAGTGCGCGGAGTTGTTCTAACTTTTCAACGAGTTCCAACGGATGCGGCGGCAACGCCACCCACTTCATGAGTGCGTCGCGTCGTGCCGCGTAGATGCCCATATGCTGAAACACGAGCGCATCGCGCGTTGATGCATCAGCCGCGTCACGCAAGAACGGAATCGGCGCGCGCGAGAAGTACATCGCCCGCCCATCGTCATCGCGCACAACCTTCACGCAATTGGGATCGTCCATAATTGCCGCGGTACGCTTCCCCGCCGCGGTGCCTAAGTCAAAGCCGCGGTCGCGCACCATCGTAATCGCGCCGGCCATCGCATCACCGCGCATAAAGGGCTCGTCGCCCTGCACGTTCACGATGACGTCATGCTTCAAGAAATCCGGATGCCGCGCCACTTCCGCCACGCGATCCGTGCCGGAGGGGTGCTCTGCCGATGTGATTAGGGCTTCGCCGCCGGCCTTCCGCACCACCTCGGCGACTTCCTCGGTTTCTGTGGCCACCACCACGCGGTCGGCCAATCCGAGCGACTGCACCTGCTCGAGGACGCGGACCACGAGGGGGACGCCTCCAAGGAGGCGGAGCGGCTTACGGGGGAGCCTAGTGGCCCCGAGTCGAGCGGGGATAACAGCCAGAGTGCTCACGTCAGCACCATCCGGCAGACAGATGCCGATGCAAGGTCCACGCCAGAGCAATCTAGGGGCGGGGATTTTGGGGACAATAGGGAATCACAAATCGTTCAGCCCACAGGGGAATTTGCTCCCCTGTGGGCCCGATTTTCGCCCTTATTGAGGGAATCCTGGCTCGATTCGGAAGCGGGTGGCGTAATCCACGTCGTCCTCATCGCGGCGGACGCCCCAAACCGTGTTCCCGCGCATCCGGTGGATGCTGGTGCGCGCTGGGAGCTTCACGCGGCCCAAGAGGCGGCCGTCGGGTGTGTAGACGTCGTAGGCCACGGGGTCGCGGGTGGTCAGGCGCACGGGCGCCGGGACCACCTCGGGGTTCACGGGCGGCATTTCGGCCTCCGGGATGGGCTCCGCCGGCTGCGCCACGCGCACCCAGAGGCGTCCGTCCTCGCCCACATCGATGGAGCTGTAGGCCGGCTTCGTGGCGGGCACTGCCGGTCCGGTCCAGCTCCACGACGGCTGCAGGCGCTTCATCATCTGCTCAATCTGCTCGCGACGCTGCGAGGCCTCAATGTCGCTCACCGGCACGGGCGAGTAATCGCGCTCCACGCGCGTCGGCTTGCCACTCGGCGGCAGGATGTAAAACACGTACGGATCGCCCGGGCCGCTGACGAGACCGCCGTCGATGTTGAAGCGATGGAACTCGCCCGGCGTGAACGGCACCGAGGTGCGCGTCATACTGCGACCGTCGGGGCTCGTCGCGGTGAGATACGTCGCCTCGCGGTCGGTCCACCGCGGGTACGGCAGCGAGTCGAGCACTGTGCCGAGCGTGTCGAGGCGAATCATTCCGTAAGCCGCGCGCACGCCGGCCGCTTGGTCTTCGCGCTGGAAGACCGTCCACGCCCAGATACCGCCGTTGCGGTCGCTGTGCAGCGCATTCTGTGTAAACCAGCTCGACAGCGGCATCCGCATCGTGCCGATGTAGTCACCCGTG
>JAYUWY010000036.1:0-4429 GCA_043753285.1 Gemmatimonas sp.
GTTGGATGAACAGCGTGGCGCCGTTGGTGAGTCGGCGCGCGCCGGCGGAGAGCGGGGCTGCGCCCGGCGGTGGCGCGGATCGTGCGGGCTGCGTCACTACCGTGGGGCCGGCGTGCTTGAACGTACCATGTGGGGTCTATGGCACGAGGAAGGTTGGTGCGTTCTGAGCAGCGTTACACGCCTTGCACGATCTCGCTCGAATTCCCGTCGCGCCGCGTATGCCGGATGGTGAGCACTAACACCCGATTGGCGTCCACGCGATACACGTCATCGAACGTGGCACGCGCCCGTAGAGGTCGAGGACTTCAGCGAGGGAAAGAAACCGAGTCGCCACGGGCGAGCCGGTCACGCGAGCCGGCGGTGCCGGGAGCGAGTGCAGACACGGCTGGCGCATTCCGCGTGCAGAGTGTCGAGCGCGCGCCGTAGTAGGCGTACGTCGCGACGAGACCGTCCTACGCGTCACTTCGCGAGGCGTTTGCGAATATCCGCCAGCTCCATCTCGTGCTGCGGAGTGGACGCGGGATACGCCATATCAAGCCCGGCGAGTGTCTTGAGCCCGATGTGCGACACAATCAGCCGCGCGTGATCCTTGTCGTCGGCCGGCACCGCATACCATGGCGCGTGATGGCTGCTCGTTGCGCTAAGACATTGCTCATAGGCGTGCATATACCGATCCCATAAGGTCCGTTCGCGAACGTCGGCATCCGCGTGCCATTGGTACGCAGATGCTGCTCGAGATCAAGAATCGACCGATACCGGTGCTTCCACAGATGCTTGTCATCCAGCACTTCATCGGCCAGTGGACGACTCCGGAGAATCGACGGACTGCGCGATCTCGTGATCGGCACCTGGCGCGACAAGGTTCAGTGGTGGCGGAACACGGGCACCGCGGAGGCAACCGCGTACACGCTCGCGGACAGCGCGCTCGTCACGCTCACACGAGGCAGCAACACCACGCCCGCTCTCGCGGACCTCGACGGGGACGGTGATCTGGATCTCGTCGTCGGCGAGGCCTCTGGACAACTGAACCTTTATCGCAATGAGGGCACGCTGCGTGCGCCGCGCTTCGTGCGCCGCGCTTCGTGCTCGTGACCGGCACACTGCAAGAGATTTCGGAGGACGTCCGGCGTGCAGTTCTGGCGTGGCGTGCGCGAAATGGACGGAGTGCGATTCGTGCACGAGGGCGCGTTGCACGTTGATGCCGCGCCATACTCGGCACCCGCGCTGAAGTGAGGCGCCGTATGACTACGACCGAGACTTCTTTAGCTCCACCTTCTGCTGGAAGCTGAGAGCGCCGCCGCATTGCGCGCAGAAGTAGTTCGCCGTGCGCACGCCGTTCGCGTACTCGCGCACGAGCGTCGGGTGGGTGCATGGCTTCTTGCCCCACGCCTGCTGCAGTTCGACGGCTTTCTTCCGTTGCATTGGGGCTTCCTTAGTGCGTCCCGGTCATTCGTCGGGGCGGGTTGAATTAGTCGCGCTTTTGCGCGGATGCGTGAGCGAGTGGACGTAGAGCGACTCCACTTTCTCCCTGGCCCAGGGAGTCTTGTGCAAAAACATAAGCAAAGAGTTCACGCTCGGGTCGTGCGTGAAGCAGCGAACTGAGAGCGTGAGTCGACGCTTCAAGGTGCCAATAGGGGCGGCTCCGTGCCACCATCGATTCACTCGCGCTGCGCACGTTGCGACAAACGGAACTAGCTCCACGGGGTCTGGAGCGTGCACCACGCACCAAGTGATACCCGCGTCCCCCATCAACTGGAGAGAGTCGCGTGAGGACGCTCACGTGCTGCTGGATGGTCTGCCCAGCATGCACGCACCGCGGGCGGTGGAGAGTCTGCTGCGGTCCATTTAGGCGGGTGAAGTTCACTGTCCACCGACGCCGGCTGGCGACGCTTCCCAGCGGGTTCGTTCATGCGTCGTCACCCATGGCCCCGTCGCGTCGATCTTGCTCAGTTCCGAGCGCGCTGATGGCACGGCGCGAAAGTATCCCGCGATCATTCGCCGAAACGCGTCGACTCCGCGTCCCACATCGGTCAACGAGTCGCCAGACACGCTCATCCACACGATGTCGCTCGCGACCACCCTGATCATGGCGTCCAGATCCTTGGCATTGAACGCGGCCACGTATTCGCGTACCACCGAGATTGGCGTGGTGTCGCGCGGGCTGAGCACCGCGCGCTGCGCGCCTGCGGCAGCGGTGCGGCCGACAGGAAAGGCGAGGAGGACTAGCAGGAAGACTGTGCGCATCACGAGTGTTCAAGACTCCGCGTAACGTGGAGTTGTGCTGTGGACGCTCCAATAATGCGGCCGCGGAGCGGCCGCCCTCAATCCGGACCGGGCGCCGGGCGACGACGTGTGCTGGCGGCGGCCCACCCGGCCCCCTGAGCATCACCCCGCGCTGACCATCGTCACCAACCGCTGAGGCGCGTCACCCGGCCTTGGGTGCCGACCGCCCAGCCCGTGCGCCCCGTCGAGAACCCGACGGCCCAATAGTTCGCACTGTCGATCGGCACCCAGCTGCGACCGAGATCCGCGCTCCACGCACTCCCGCTCGGCCCCACGGCCACCACCGTCGGTGTGCGCGCGCCGGGCACGAAGCTCCCGCCCCACGTGCCCACCTTGAACGCCGGAGCGCTCAGCGGCCGCCAGGTGTCGCCCCCGTCTTCCGTGATCGCGACAAGCGTGTCGCCCGCCTTCACGCTGTAGCCCCCGCCGATGACCATGCCATGAGTGGCGTCGCGGAACATCACCGACTGCGCGCCGCTCCCCTCGTGGGTTGTGATCGGCAAGGTCTCGAGCGCCCAGGTGCGGCCGAAGTCGGTGGTGCGGATCAGACGCGAACGCGCAGGCGTGTTCATCACGATCCAGGCGCGGCCCTGCGGACCGGTGGCCAGGCAGGTGCCGCTCGCAGCGAAGCTCCCTTCACCGGCATCGGCACTCGGCAGCGACGTCGGAGGCACGCGCGTCCAGTGTTCGCCGCCGTCGGCGGTGAGGAGCACCGCCATTTCGCTGCCGATCGCGTCACCGATCACGATGCCGCGCCGCGCGTCCCAGAACCCCAGGCAGTCGTAGAATCCCTCCGCATCGGGATTGGTGAACTGCCGCGTCCAGTTCGCGCCGCCGTCGGTGGTGCGATAGATGCGCGAGGCCGGCCCGTTGCCGATGCTGAGCAGCCAGGCTGTGCGCGCGTCGAGCGCGTGCACGTCGCGGAACTCCAGCGAGTCGGCGCCCGGAACGCGACCGGTGATCCAGGTGGCGCCGCCGTCGGTCGTTCGGATCCAGGTGCCGCCGGCACCACTCGCCCACGCGACGGAATCGCTCACGGCGCTCACGGCGATGAGCAGCGCGGTCGTGCCGCTCGTTTGCGTGGAGTGCGATACGGCGACCGGCCCCGGAGCCAGCGACGCGAGCGAACAGGCGCCGATGGCCAGCGTCAGCAGGGACGCGATCATCGGGGTACTGCGGGTACGAGCGGTCGACATCAGGGGCCTGGGCTGGTGGTCCCGCAAAATTACTTGCCCCGCATCGCGTCGGAGGGGTCGACGCGGCCTACGCGCACCGCGGCGAGCTTGAACTCCTTCGAGTACTGGTAGATCTGGCGCGGACCGCTCCGCGGCATCGGACACCTCCTCGCGTCTCGTTAGGTGGAAGTGTCAACTGAACTGGAGCAAGATCCCCGGAACTCGTGCGCGGCGAGGTCGTCGGCTTGGCCGACGGCTCCCCGTGCGGCCACCAGACCCGTTACTGCCACGGTATTGCGATGTACGCGATGACCGACGCATTGACGAGGGCATACGCTGTCCCACCGGCAGTCGCGTCACGACAACTGAAGATGAATCCCGCGGCCGTCTGCGAGTCCACATGCCACATGCAGCCGAAGGTGACGACCGCCGTACCCGTGATCCCGTTGGTTAGGAGTGCGACGCTGTAGTTCGCGTTCGGGAGTGGGCCCCCTGAGAAGGTCACCTCGAAGGTGAATGGCGAGCCGGCGACAGTGACTGTCCCCGAGCGTACGCCGAGGATTCCTGAGGGTCCCGTTGCGCCGGTCGCACCGGTCGCACCGGTCGCACCGGTCGCGCCGGCGGGTCCAACGGCTCCCGTCGCCCCTGCGGCACCATCAACACCGATTGGGCCCTGAGCGCCGATCGCGCCGGCGGGTCCAATCGCACCTGTCGCACCTGTCGCACCTGTCGCACCTGTCGCACCTGTCGCACCTGTCGCACCTGCGGCACCATCAACGCCGATTGGGCCCTGCGCACCGATCGCGCCAGCGGGTCCAACGGCTCCCGTCGCCCCGGCGACGCCTGTAGCACCTGCGGCACCATCAACACCGACTGGGCCCTGCGCGCCGACTGCGCCCGCGGGTCCAACGGCTCCCGTCGCCCCTGCGGCACCATCAACACCGATTGGGCCCTGAGCGCCGATCGCGCCG
>JAYUWY010000037.1:0-2233 GCA_043753285.1 Gemmatimonas sp.
TGATTTTTGAGCCGTTCACTCAGGCTGACGCGAGCACCACGCGGCGTTTCGGTGGCACAGGACTCGGACTCACGATTACCGCGCACCTGTTAAACCTGATGCAGGGGCGCATCACGCTTGAGAGCACGCCAGGCGTTGGCAGCACTTTCCACATCCGTATCCCGTTGGCGGTCGCGACGCCCGCTGCGGTGGATCCGCCGCCGGTGGCACTCGCCGAGCTGCGCGGGTTGCGCGTGCTCGTCGTGGATGACAACGCAACGAATCGAAAGATTCTGGACGACACGTTGCGCGCGTGGGGGCTCCTGCCAAGTGTGGTCGAGGGCGGACGCCAGGCGATTGATCTGCTCGATCAGAGTCAGCGAGACGGGAAGCCGTTTGGCATCGTGTTGCTTGACTATCAGATGCCCGATCTCGATGGCTTCGAAGTGGCGGCGGCAATTCGTGAGCGCCCCGAGTTGGCGGGGACCATCATCATGATGCTTTCGTCCGTTGGGCTCGAGGGCGAAGGTGTTCGCGCGCGTGCGTTGGGGGTACGCGCTCACCTGACGAAGCCTGTGCGGTCGTCCGTCTTGTTGGAGCAGTTGTTGAAACACGGCGCTAAGGCTCGCGCCCGCGTTGCCGGTTTGGTTGAGCTCGCCTCTGCGCCGTCGGTGAGCGCGAAGAGTCAGTTGCCAGATCTTCCGCTTCCCCAAACAGAGCGCTCGCTTCGTGTGCTTGTCGCCGAGGACAATCCGGTGAATCAGATGGTCGCCACCAAAATGCTGGAATCGCGCGGTCACACGGTTGTGGTGGCCGTGGACGGCAGTCAAGCAGTCGCGCGTTCAGCGAGCGAGCGCTTTGACGTGGTGTTGATGGACGTGCAGATGCCGGTACTCGATGGCCGCGCAGCCACGGCGCAGATTCGTGCGCGCGAGGCGGGCACCGACCAGCATCTGACAATTATCGCAGTGACGGCGAGCGCCTTGGACGGCGATCGCGATCAATGCATCGCGGCGGGCATGGACGGGTACTTAAGTAAGCCCATTCGGTATGAACACTTTATTGCAGAGATTGAGCGGCTCGTGAACAATCCGGAGACGAAGTGAGCGGTGAGCCAGCAGAAGCGAAGGAGTCGCTCGACATGCTGCGCAGTTTTGGCGGCGACGATCTCGTGCGCTCGTTGATGGCGACGTTTTTGAAGTATGTGGACGAGCAGATGGTGTCAGCGTCGCTGGCCGCGGCGGCTGGAGACGGGGCGGGAATCGCGCGCGCGGCGCATGCAATCAAGTCCAGCTCGCGACAGCTTGGGGCGTTTCCGCTTGGTGATGCTTGTGAGATCGCAGAGACCGCCGGCGTGGATAATGCGAATGTTCCTGGAGCGATTGCGGGGTTTGAGGCGATGAAGGCGGAGCTCGCGGGTGCACGGAAGTGGATGGAGGCGGTTATTGCCGCTGGTGGGTGACGGAGTAGCCCCGCAGGTCGTTCCGCTGTCAGCCAGTCGCTCATCGGACTAACTTTCGCGCATGTCTATGCGCGAGAAACTCGATCTCCTGGCCCAGCGCCGCGCCGAATCCGAACTCGGTGGCGGCGCCGACCGCCTCAAGGCCCAACACGCCAAGGGCAAGCTCTCCGCCCGCGAGCGCCTCGACGCGCTCCTCGACGAAGGCAGCTTCGTCGAACTCGACCGCTTCGTCACACATCGCTCCAGCGACTTTGGCCTCGATAAGTCGCGCCCGTACGGCGACGGCGTCGTCACGGGCTACGGCAAGATTCACGGCCGCCTCGTCTACGTCTTCTCGCAAGACTTCACGGTGTTCGGCGGCTCCCTGTCCGAAGCGCACGCGTCCAAGATATGTAAGGTGATGGACCTCGCCGTGCAGAACGGCGCGCCGATGATTGGCCTCAACGATTCCGGAGGCGCCCGCATCCAAGAAGGCGTTGTCTCGCTCGGCGGTTACGCGGACATCTTCCTCCGCAACACGATGGCCTCCGGCGTCGTGCCGCAGATCTCTGCGATCCTCGGCCCCTGCGCCGGCGGTGCAGTGTACTCGCCGGCGATTACCGACTTCGTGTACATGGTGCGCGGCACGTCGTACATGTTCGTGACCGGCCCCAACGTGGTGAAGACCGTCACGCACGAAGACGTGACGATGGAACAGCTCGGCGGCGCCGACACGCACGGCGGCACCAGCGGAGTTTCGCACTTCACGACGGGCACAGAGATTGAATGCCTCGACGGCATTCGCAACCTGAT
>JAYUWY010000038.1:0-2232 GCA_043753285.1 Gemmatimonas sp.
GGACCTCGCCGACTCCACCACGCACTTCCAAGAAGCACTGAATGATTTGCTGGCCGGTGGCCAGAAGATGTTTTAGCCGACTATCTTTCACGAAGTCGCCGCGAGCTGTGTGCGCCCCGCTGCACACAGCTCGTCGCGTTTCACCCCCGAGAATTCTCAGTGTCTGATCACGCCTTGACCAATTCCCTCGCGCACGACGAGACGCGTCTCGACGAGCTGCGGAGGTATCTTTGACCTCGATCGCAAGCGCGAGCGCCTAGGCGGCCTCGAGCAGGACATGAGCGACGCGAACTTCTGGAATCACGGAGAGCGCGCGCGCGAGGTGGTGCAGGAAGTCAAAGTCCTGAAGAATTGGATTGAACCGTGGGAGAAGCTCCGCGCGCGTGTGGCCTCTACTCGCGAGCTGCTGGAGCTGCTCGCGATGGAAGGCGACGAGGAGATGCAGGCCGAGGTAGCGCGTGAAGTCGCCGCGATCCGCGAGGCCACCGACGCACTCCAACTGCGCACGCTGCTGCAGGGCAAGGACGACTTTCGCGACGCGCAGATTGAAATCAGCGCCGGCGCCGGTGGCACCGAAGCGCAGGATTGGGCGCAGATGCTCATGCGCATGTACACGCGCTGGGCGGAGCGCAAAGGCTTTGGTATCGAGATCCTCGACCTCTCCGAAGGCGAAGAGGCGGGTATCAAGGGTGCGGTGCTCGAGATCAAGGGCGAGTTCGCGTACGGCTTCTTGCGACCGGAATCGGGGGTACACCGCTTGGTGCGCATCTCGCCGTACGACTCGCAAGCGCGTCGTCATACCAGCTTTGCCTCGGTGTTCATCTATCCTGTCGTCAACGAAGAGATCAACATCGAGATACGCGAAGAGGATTTGCGCATCGATGTGTACCGCGCCTCCGGTGCGGGTGGTCAGCACGTGAACAAGACGTCGTCTGCGGTACGCATCACGCACATTCCCTCGGGCATTGTCGTGCAATCGCAGGCGGAGCGATCGCAGTTCAAGAACAAAGCCACGTGCATGAAGCAGCTGAAGAACAAGCTCTATCAGAAGGAAATCGAGAAGCAGATGGCAGTGAAGGCGGCGATGGACGCGAACAAGCAGGACGTGTCGTTTGGCTCGCAGATTCGCAGCTACGTGTTCCAGCCGTACACGATGGTCAATGATCATCGCACGGAATTGAAGATCACGGATGTGCACAAGGTGATGGACGGTGCCATTGATCCGTTCATCGAAGCCTTCCTCAAGCAGGGCGCTAGCAGCGCCGTGGCCTAGCATTATGAGCGACGAACTCAATCACGTCATGCGCGCCCGGCGCGAGAAGCTTGAAGCCCTCGAGCAACTCGGCGTCGCTCCCTTTGCGTATGGCTTCGACCGCTCGCACAGCTGCGGTGCGGCGCTGCCGTTGTTGCCAGCGGGCGAGGCAGAGGAAGGTCCAGTGGTGCGCGTCGCCGGCCGCATCGTGGCGTGGCGCGGCCACGGCAAGACAATCTTCGCGCATGTCGCTGACGACACGGGGCGCATTCAGCTGTACTTCAAGAAGGATCAACTCGCCGAAGCATTCGGTGTGGTGGAACTCTTTGACTTGGGCGACGTCATCGGCGCCGAAGGTCCGCTGTTTCGCACGCGCACGGGTGAAGTCACGATCAAGGTGACGAAGGCGACGATGCTCGCGAAGTCGCTGCGGCCGCTGCCGTTTGGCAAAGAAGAAACGGTAGACGGCAAGACGGTGCGCTATTCCGGCTTCGCCGATGGCGAACAGCGCTCGCGCCAGCGCTACGCGGATCTCGCGGTGCACCCAGAAGTGCGTCGCCACTTTGCGGCGCGCTCGAAGATGACAACGGCGATTCGCCGCGCGCTCGATGAGCTGAACTACTTAGAAGTTGAAACGCCCGTGCTACAGCCGCTCTACGGCGGCGCCTCGGCGCGTCCGTTCACGACGCATCACAACGCATTGGACATGCCGCTGTATTTGCGCATCGCCGACGAGTTGTACTTAAAACGTCTTGTGGTGGGCGGCTTTGATCGCGTGTACGAGATTGGTCACGACTTCCGTAACGAAGGCATCGACCGGACGCACAATCCGGAATTCACGATGCTGGAGTTCTACGAAGGCTACGCCGACTACACGGTGATGATGGGTCGGGTGGAGCAGTTGCTGATCAAAGCGGCCACGGCCGTGCGCGATACACTCGGCGATGCGCCGCGCACGCGCATTGATGGCACCGACGCGG
>JAYUWY010000039.1:0-4426 GCA_043753285.1 Gemmatimonas sp.
GCGTGGGCAGCCAACGCATCGCACCCGACGCTCTCGCCGGTGGCCTGCTTCATCATCATCTCGTCCGCCGAACCCACGGGTCCGGCAGCGCAGCCGTTCTGTCAGGAAGGCCGACCGGGGAACACTCCGCCACCGACCACTGGCACGCCGTCTACGCCGGCGACGACTCCGACGCGCCCGCCGGCAACGTCTGCGCCGAGCTCGACGCCTTCGTCCGCGCCGTCTTCGGCGCCGTCGACCCCGCCTGGCCAGTCCGCGACGACAAATGGCACGGTGACGACGACGCCCACGCGTCCGACGTCGACCACGCCGCCGCGCACCGAAGCGGCCGTGCCGACCAACGTCCCGCGCATGGAAACGGGAATGACGCCGGCGCAGCCCGCCCCGCCGCTGCGTCCGCCCGCCGCAACGGCACCCACGAGTTCGACGCCCACGACGATTCCGCAGCAGGCCACGGTACTGCCGGCGAGCGACATTCCGGCGAGTGCTCGTGCCGGCACGCGCGACATCGATCCTTCGGGAATGACGGCGCCAACTTCCTCGGAGAACGTCACCGCCCAGCAGTTCTCGCAGAAGCTCAACGAGTTCGCACAGGGCGCAAACACGCTGTTCGCGGAGATTCCGGCCGCGCTCGAGCGCATCGTGCGCGACCCGTACGAGAGCACCGCTGAGTTTCAGGCGCGTCGCACCGCCGCGTTAGAAACGGCCCAGCGTCGCGAGCGCGAGTTCTTCCAGCAGAACACCAAGACATACAACGTCGCGCTGCCGGTGCGCGAAGTGCGCTACGATCCCGATCGCGAGATCTTTGAGTTCACCGTGGACGGCGTGGGTTTGCCGACCGCGCGCTCGGGCTCCAGCGAGCCAGGCACGCTCAGCTTCACGTGCTATTCGCGCCCCGTGTTTTGGTGCAGCACTGAAGTCGGCATGACGTACGAAGCCGGCGACATGTGGCGCATCCCGCGTGGCACCGCGCGCCAGCACGACATTCTGCGCAATCCGCTCACGCTGTATGCTCGCTTTGCCGTCGGTCGTCGCAACGACGCCAGTGTCCTCGCCATCGCGCTCCTCACGATGGATTTGCAGGCTCGTGGGCAGTCGGTGTCGCGATGGGACGGCTCGTCGCGCTGATTACGCTCGACGCCATTCGTACCGCCGCCGAGCTTCTGCGGCCGGTCGCGGTTCGCACGCCACTCCTCCCAGACGATGTCCTGAGTGAGCGCCTCGGCGCTCCCATACTCGTAAAGCCGGAAATGTTGCAGCGAGGTGGTGCCTTCAAGTTTCGCGGCGCGTACTCGTACCTCGCACAGCTCAGCCCAGAAGCCCGCAATCGCGGCGTGATCACCGCGTCATCAGGCAATCACGGCCAAGGCGTCGCACTCGCGGCCAAGCTGTTTGGCACGCGCGCCACCATCGTGATGCCCACCACAGTGCCGCGCGCCAAGCGAGACGGCGCCGAGCGACTCGGTGCACGCTGCTTTTATCACGGAGTGACGACGGCCGAGCGGCTAGAACGTGCGCTCGAAATGCAAAAAGCCGAGGGCCTGACGTTCGTGCCGCCGTTTGACGATGACACGATTATCGCTGGCCAGGGTACGTGCGGCATGGAGATTGTCGAAGACCTGCCCAACGTGGGCACCGTGCTTGTGCCCATTGGCGGTGGCGGACTGAGCTCCGGCGTGGCGAGCGCGGTGAAGTTGATGGCGCCCAACGCGCGCGTGATTGGCGTCGAACCCGCCGGCTCACCAAAATTCACGGAAGCACGCCGCGCGGGAAATCCGGTGACGATTCCGGCGAATCCCACGGGGCTGGCTGATGGTTTGCTCGCGGTGCGCATCGGCGCGCGCAACTTTGAGCATCTTCAGGCTCGACTCGACGACGTCGTGACAGTTCCGGATTCTGTGCTGCCCGCTGCGATGCAGTACGCATTTGAGCGACTGAAGTTGGTCTGCGAACCCAGTGGGGCGATTACGCTCGCGGCGCTTCTGGAAGGCATCGTGAAGCCGCAGGGCCCCACCGTGGCGATACTTAGTGGTGGTAATATCGAATACGACGGTGTCCGCGCCCTCCTTGGAGATGGCGCCACACGAGGAGTCTCCTGATGTCCATGCGTTGTCCCACCTGCGGCACTGAATACGGCGACGAAGCGCGGTTCTGCACCAAGGACGGCACGAAGCTCGGTGCCCCCAGTGAGCCGTCGGCGCGCGCCACGGCTGTGCGTGCGGCTGACGCGCCTTCGGGGTCGTCGTCGGGAGCCGGTCGCGCCGCCACCAGCCACGCGAACATGGCGGGGCAGGTCCTCGACCGTCGCTACGCCATCGTCAAGAAGGTGGGCGAAGGTGGAATGAGCTATGTGTACCTCGCGCGCGATGTCTCCAGCGACGCGCGGTACGCCATCAAGATTTTGTCGCCCGCGCTCTCCAAAGACGAAAACGCGATGGCGCGCCTGCGTCGCGAAGCGGCGCTCGGCATTCGCCTCGCGCATCCGAACGTCTGCCACATCGTGCGCATGGGCGAGACCGAAGAAGGTCTCTGCTACGTCGTGATGCCGTATGTCGAAGGCGAAATCTTGTCGGATCGCAATTACCGCGTCGGTAAGACGTCACTCGCCGACACGTCCAAGTTCATCACCGAGATTGCGAACGGTCTGCAAGTCGCGCACCTGCTGGGCATTGTGCACCGCGACTTGAAGCCCGAGAACATCATGATTTGCAAGAAGCCCGACGGTGTCGAGTACGCGGTAGTGATGGACTTCGGGTTGGCCAAGGAGCGCAAGGCGGGCGGTGAACTGCAAAAGCTCACGGCCACGGGCATCATCCTCGGTACGCCTGAGTTTATGAGTCCCGAGCAGTTGCGCGGCAAGCCGCTCGACCCGCGCACGGACATCTACTCGCTCGCGCTGATGACGTACGAGATGCTCACGTCGAAGCTGCCGTTTGAAGGCTCCAATCAGCAGGCGATGATGATTGCGCGCTTGCGCGCAGATCCTATTCCCTCGCGCACGCGTCGTCCGGAGTTGCCAGAAGCTCTCGATACGGTGTTGCTGAAGGGCATGGCTCGCGAAGCCAACGAGCGCTACGCGACGGCGCCGGAGTTTGCGACAGCGCTACGCGCGGCGATCGGCTGACGCGCTCATGACGCGGTCACCCGTGCGACTCGCGCGGGTGTGGGTGTTGCTGGCTGCGATGTGCGGCGCAACGTCGCTCGTGGCGGCACAAACCGCCGGCACCACGCAATCACCTCGCGCACGACTCGCGGAGCCGAGTCGCGCCGAGTCGTTATTGACCACGGGCCGTCTCGCCGCAGCGGAAGCGGAGCTGTACTCCGCATCTGATGCGAAGCCGCGTGATCCCGCCGCGCGTGGCGCACTCGCGGCATATCTCGCATCGCGCGGACGATTTGTTATCGCGCTCGTGCTGTTTGATGAAGCGCAGCGCTTTGGTGCAGACCGTGGTCGCGTGAATCTCGCGCGGGCAGCGATTCTGCCCTACACGACGACGGAATCCACGGGCGGCGAAACTACGGTGATGCTCACGCCGAGTCGCGCGCCACATTCGCTGGGACAAGTTCCTGTGCGCACGACGCGCAGCGGTGACGAGTTTCCGGCGACCATTGATCCAAACGTTGTCGGTGTCGTGATGGGCCCCAGCTCAGCGATCCGCTTTGATGTGACGCGCGGTCAGCCGTTGCGCGACATCTGGATTGGTACGCGGCGCTTCACGAAGCTGACCGTGCGCGTCAGTGACACCATTGCGCCCGACGAACTGCGCATCGGCCTCGATGTGCTGTGGGCGCTGCATCCTCTGTTTGATGAGCGCGCGGGCACGCTCACGTTGGGTCGCGCGCCGCGCGCCGACGCGATTGCCGAGCATGTGCCGTTCGTGCTGACGTTTCCTGGATTGCTACTCGTTCCGCGCGTAGGCGAGCCCGGTGTGCGCATCGAGAGTCCGGCAGGGCGCACGATGCGTCGCGGCACGCGTTGGCAGATTGACCAGCGCAACGCGACGCTGCGCGTGCAACGTTAGGGCCGTATGCATAGAAAGGATACAGTCGGCAGCAATTTGACTGTTGCGGAATTCGGTGCGTCGCCGGGTATTAGGCGAGCACATCCTCCACTGAATTCTCCAAGCGAAGGTCTCGATGCGAATTGTCGTACTCATTGCATTGCTTCTTACTGCGGTCGCTCCGATTGACCTAAGCGCACAGGCTGGCGCTCCCACCGTCACGATTTCTCCCGATCCTGCTGAGTTCCCTCCGGGAACGGTCGTGAACGTGACGGTTCAGTTCTGCGACAACACGGGATTCGATTTGGCGACGCGCGTGCTGACGGTCAACAACGTCAGCGTGTCGTGGCCGATGGTGTGGGATAGCCCCACGGGCGGCGCGCCGGGCGCGTGCTACACGCGACTGTCCCAGTCGGGTCAGGTGA
>JAYUWY010000040.1:0-2231 GCA_043753285.1 Gemmatimonas sp.
GCGCTGGCGGATGCGGAGGTGTTTCCGCGGTACTTGATGCCGGCGTTTGTGGATCAGTACACGCTGTTTGCGCGCAATCGGATGGTGGTGGCGTACACCGAGAAGTCGCGCTTTGCGTCCGCGATGAGTTCGGCGACGTGGACGGATGTGCTCACGCGCGAAGGCGTGGAAGTGGGGCGCTCAGATCCGGAGTTGGATCCCAACGGCTATCGCACGCTGATGGTGTGGCAACTCGCGGAGCGCGCGCTCGGTGATGCCGGCTTGGCGCAGCGGCTGGAGGCGCGCGCTGGCACGCGCAATGTGCGGCCAAAGGAAACCGATCTCGTTGGACTGCTCCAGGCCGGCGAGCTTGACTACATCTGGTCGTACGAGTCGATGGCCAAGTCCACGGGACTACGGTTCGTGACGCTTGGCGATTCAGTGGACCTCTCGTCGACGGACCTCGCGGGATTCTATGCCAACGCGCGGGTTCAGGTGCGCGGTGCGGCCTCGGGCACAACGGTTGAGTTCACCGGCGAGCCGATTGTGTACGCATTTGCGGTGCCGCGCGCCGCTTCAAACGCGGAGCTGGCGCAGCGCTTCGCCACGTTCTTGGTCTCGGCCGAAGGCAAGGCGATTTTGCGACGCGAAGGCTTGGACGCGCTCGAGTTGCCGCGCATTGAGACGGGGCGCGTGAGCACTGGAACGTTGGCGCGGCGATGAGCGACGCTGAGCGCAACGTGTCGCGCCGCGGACTGCACGCGATGTTGAGTGTCGCCGCGGCGCTGATGGCGTCGCTGTTGCTGCTATTCTTGGCGGCGCCGATCTTGCGACTCGTTGCTGAGGGCGGCGCAGAAGGATTGTCGCGGCTTACGAGTGATGCGGAGCTGAGAAACTCGCTGCTGCTTACGGCATTTACGGCGACTGCTGCAACGGCAATTGGTGTACTCGGCGGAACGCCCCTCGCTTGGCTGCTGGCGCGTCGTGAGTTTCCTGGACGCGCGGTGCTCTCGGCGTTGCTCGACTTGCCGCTTCTCATTCCGCATCCCGTGGCTGGCATTGCGCTCTTACTCCTGCTTGGCCGCGATAGCGCGATTGGCGGTACTGCGCTTGAGATGGGGCTGCGAATTGTGGGCACGCCTTTGGGCATCATCGCGGCGATGCTGTTTGTGTCCGCTCCGCTGTTCGTGAGTGGCGCGCGAGAAGCATTCGCGAAGGTGGATCCGCGCTTTGAAGGCGTGGCGCGCACGCTGGGGGATCATCCGTGGCGAGCGTTTCGGCGTGTGACGCTGCCGCTTGCATCGCGCGGATTGCTGGCGAGCGCGGTGGTGATGTGGGCGCGCGCCGTGAGCGAGTTTGGTGCGATTGTGATTCTGACGTACAATCCGAAGGTCGTCAGCGTACTCAGCTACGATCGCTTCACATCCTTCGGACTTGATGAAGCGTTGCCGGTCGCTGCGGCGCTCGCGTTGCTCGCGTTGGTGCCGCTGACATTGTTGCGCGCGTTGAAGACGGAAGACTTAAGACGGAAGGGGCAAGGATGATTTCGCTCTCGTCTGTCTCGGCGCGCAAAGGGCGCTTCTTGCTCGATGACGTGAGCGCAACTCTCGCGCAGGGCGAGTACGGCGTGGTGATCGGGCCTGCGGGATCGGGAAAGACGACGCTCCTTGAAGTCATCGCGGGATTGCTTGCGCCGTCGCGCGGCACGCTCACACTCCATGGACGCGACGCAGCGGGACTCGCACCGGAGCAGCGCGATCTCTCGCTCGTGTATCAGCACGCATACTTGTTTCCGCATCTCTCCGTGCGCGAGAACGTGGCGTACGGCGTGACGGATGCTGCCGTGCTGCAAGAAGTAGAATCGCGACTCGATGTCGTCTCGCTGTATGGCCGCGATGTGCTCGCGCTCTCTGGTGGCGAGCGACAAGTGATTGCTCTCGCACGAGCGCTCGCGCGTCGTCCGCAGATCCTGTTGCTCGACGAGCCGTTCTCCGCGCTCGATCCGCGTCGTCGCACGGTTGTACGTCGCGAGGTGCGCGCGCTGCATCGCGAGTGGGGACTCACCACCGTACAAGTCACGCACGACTTCGCCGAAGCCGGCATGCTCGGCGACAAGGCGATTCTCCTCGATGCAGGACGTGTGCTGCAGCAGGGCACACCGGCCGAAGTGTTTCGCGCACCCGCGTCGCCGTACGTCGCCGAGTTTTTGGGCGCGGAGAATGTGTTTGGTGGAACGTCGCGCGAGATCGGCG
>JAYUWY010000041.1:0-4422 GCA_043753285.1 Gemmatimonas sp.
GGCGATGCGGCCGACGAGAACTGGTCGGTGGCGAAGTGGGCGAAGGATCGCCGCGCGTACCACGTGTTTGAAGAGCTCAATACCTACACCGCGGTGGTCTATTTGCAGAAGGTCAACCATCCGGCGCCGTCGGCGTCGGCTCACGCGTAAGGGAGGACGGCAACCAATGGCTACGCTCGCGCAGCCCGCGGACGAACCGCGCCGCCCGAACATCGCGACGGCGGACGTTCAGCTTCCGGCAGTTACTAGCTACGAACAAGTGGACCGCGAGATTCTCGCGATCCTGAAGCCCACAAAGGCATGGTTCGGCGGATTGCTCATCGCCCTCGCCTGCTTGGGACTCGGCGTCTTCTCCTGGGCCTATCAGATTCACCAGGGACTCGGCGTGGCGGGCTACAATCCGCCCGTGATGTGGGGTGGCTACATCATCACGTTCGTGTTCTGGGTCGGTATCGGTCACGCCGGCACGCTCATCTCGGCGATTTTGTATCTCTTCCGCGCCGGATTCCGCACGACGATTTATCGCGCCGCCGAAGCCATGACGGTGTTTGCGGTGATGACGGCGGGTCTGTTCCCGATCATTCACATCGGGCGCCCGTGGAAGTTCTTCTGGTTGATTCCGTATCCGAACTGGCGTCTGTTGTGGCCGAACTTTAAGTCTCCGCTCGTGTGGGACGTGTTCGCCATCACGACGTACTTGACGATTTCGACGACGTTCTTGTTCGTCGGGTTGATTCCCGACATCGCGGTGCTGCGTGACCGCGAGACGAATCCGATTCGCAAGCGCATTCTCGCGTTGCTCAGCTTCGGCTGGCGCAACAGCGAGCGCGAGTGGCGTCACTTTGCCCGCGCGTATCTGTTCCTCGCGGCATTCTCCACGCCGCTCGTGCTCTCGGTGCACTCCATCGTGTCGTTCGACTTCGCGATGGGCATCGTGCCCGGTTGGCACACGACGATCTTCCCGCCGTACTTCGTGGCCGGCGCCATTTTCTCTGGCTTCGCGATGGTGTGGACGATCATCATCCCGATGCGTCGCTGGTTTGGCCTGCGCCACTACGTCACGCTGAACCACCTCGACGCTTCGGCGAAGATGGTGTTGTTCACGTCGCTGGTGGTGGGCTGCGCGTACATCATTGAATTCTTCATCGCGTGGTACGGCGGCATCCCGTACGAGCAGGACTACTTCTGGAATCGCGTGTTCGGCCAGTGGTGGTGGGCGGCGTGGATTCTGTTGACCTGCAACATGATTCTGCCGTTGTCGCTGTTCTCGCAGAAGTTGCGCCGCAATCCGACGTGGCTGTGGATCCTCTCGATCTTCATCAACATCGGCATGTGGTTTGAGCGCTTCGTCATCGTGGTGCCGTCACTCTCGCACGACGTGGAACCGTGGCAGTGGTCGAGCTACGTGCCGACGTGGGTGGACTACGGCCTGCTGATCGGATCGTTCGGGTGGTTCTTTATGTGGTTCCTGCTCTTCGTGAAGCAGCTGCCGATTATGGCCTTGGCTGAAATCAAGGAAATCGTGCCGCCGCAGATGAAGCATGCGTCGCATGCCGACAAGTCCCACGGCCACGAGGGGCACTAACATGTTCCGCGGAATGGTTGGAGTATTTCACGAGCTCGACTCGACGGTTGAGACCATCGAAGAGCTCAAGGGCAAGAATCTTGGCAAGCTGACGGCGTATTCGCCGACGCCGCGCCACGAACTCGAGCATGCGATTGATCCGCCCGAGAGCCCGGTGCGCCGCTTCACGCTCATCGGTGCACTCGCTGGCGTGTGCTTCGGCTACTGGCTCGCGATTTGGGGCTCAGAGTATTGGCCGCTCGTCGTCGGTGGTAAGGCCATCTCGACGTGGCTGCCGTACACGGTGTTCGGTTTCGAAGTCATGGTGATGGTCGGTGCGCTCTCGACCGTGTTTGGCATGTTCTACCTCGCGGGGATTCCGCGACTCACCGAGACGGTGGGATACGATCCGCGCTTCAGCGGCGCGTACTACGGCGTCTGGTGCGAATGCACGCAGGAGCAGCTCAGTGAAGTCGAATCCGTCATGCGCCGTCATGGCGCAGTGGAGGTGCGCGGTGAGCGCTAAGATGACACGCGCCCTCGCGGCGCTCGTGCTCCCGCTCGTGTTGGCGGGTTGCGATCCCAAGGATTGGATCACCGACATGGTGCAGCAGCCATCGGTGAACACGTGGCAGAAGTATTCGATGAACCCGGCTGCGGGTGACTCGGTGGGCTTCCGCGGTCAGCCGCAGGGCTCGGTGCCGACAACCGGCGTGACAGTGGCGGAGTGGGAAGTGTCGTACACGCCATCGATGCAGGCTGTTGATTCGCTCATGACAGTTCCCAATCCGGTCGGCGTTGACGCGCGCTCAATCGCGAATGGTCATCGCTTGTATCAAGTGAACTGCGCGGTGTGTCACGGTGAGCTCGGCGATGGCAAGGGTACGTTGGCGGCAGTCACGGGCATCGCATTCGTGCCAGCCATCAACGGTGAGGCCACGGCAGCTCGCGCCGACGGCTACATCTGGGGCATGATGCGCAACGGCCGTGGTTTGATGGCCAACTTCAATCGCATTCCAGAGAACGAGCGCTGGGATGTGGTGAACTACGTCCGCGGTTTGCAGGGCAAGTATTCAGTGCCCACTGGCTCCACGTTCAAGCCGGGCATGGCGATCGCGTTCAGCGGTGTGAGTGCCGTCGCACCGAATCGTCCGCACGCTTACCTCCGTCCGTCCACCGCTGGCATCGTCCCCAAGGCTGAGAAGCCGGCGGACGCTGAAGATCACGGGGACCACTAAGATGAGTCACCAGCACCATTACTCACCGCCGCGCGCGCAGTTCATTGACGTCCTGAAGACGAAGGAAGTCCCGGCGACGTTCAAGAAGATCACGCTCGGCATGGCCGTGTTCGGTATGGCCCTCTTCGCGTACGGCGCCGTCACTGGCGAGTCGCGCGCGTGGCAGGCCTTCCTCGTGAACTGGCTGTTCTTTACGACCATTGCGTCCGCTGGTGTGATGTTCGCCGCAGTGCAGCGCATCGTGACCGCGCGCTGGTCGCGTGGCGTGGTGCGCTTCATGGAGGGCATGGTCGCGTTCCTGCCGTTCGCCGCGATTGGACTCCTGCTGATCATCTTCTTCGGCAAGAGCCACATCTATCCGTGGTGGGACAAGGTCGGCACGGGCGCGCTGATTCCCGAGAAGGAGCTGTACTTCAATCACACCTTCTTCTACCTGCGCTCCATCATCGCGTTTGGTGGTTTGCTCGCGCTGCAGGTGTGGTACATCTGGACGTCGGTGCGCCTGGACGTAGGCATCACGCCCGAGTACGGCGCCTCGTGGGCAGCTGGCATTCGCGCCAAGATGCGCGCGGGCTTCGGCGAAGAGCGTCGTGAGCTGCACAGCACGCACTCGCTCCAGGGCAAGATTGCCGTCATCATGGCGATTGTCTTCGGCTTCGCGTGGTGCGTGCTCGCGTGGGACCACTCGATGTCGCTCGACTATCACTTCTTCAGCACGATGTACGGCTGGCAGGTATTCATGGGCGGCTGGCTCGTATCGCTCATGGTCTTCGCCATCCTGCTGCGCTGGTGGAAGTCGCAGTTCCCGGAGCTCCCGGAACTGATCACCGAGAAGCACTACCACGATGTGGGTAAGCTCGGCTTCGCCTTCACGGCGTTCTGGGGCTACCTCACCTTCTCGCAGTTCATCATCATCTGGTACGGCAACCTCGCGGAAGAAACGCACTGGTTCACTCTGCGTCTCAACGGCGTGTGGAGCACGACCACCATGCTCGCCGCGATTCTCACGTTCGTGGTGCCGTTCATTGGCTTGATGAGTGTGAAGGCCAAGCTCTACAATCCGACGATGATCCTGTTCGCGCTCGTGTCGTTCTGCGGCCTGTGGTTCTCGCGCTACACCGAGATCTATCCGTCGCTGTACGGCTCAGCCGCGACCACGCTGCCGCTCGGCATTTGGGAAGTCGGCATCTTCCTCGGCATGCTCGGCGTCTTCGGTTGGAGCTACGCGCAGTTCATGGACGCGTTCCCCAAGGCGCAGGTGTTCAAGATGACGTCGGCGTATCGGGACGAGGTCCAGGTCCCGGTGAATGCGGAGACGATGGAACCTCTCCCGGCGCATGAGTAGCTGAGGAGCGAAGAGCGAGGGGAAGGACCGAATCTTGAGGAAAAGAGATTGAGAAGGGGAGGCCTCGAAGGTGAGGACCTCCCCTTCTTTTTTCATCCCTCCCCCTCGGGGCCTCAACCCCTCCCCTTCGTTTTCTCACTCCTCACCTTTTCCCCTCGCTCTTCGCTCCTTAGATTCCTTCTGGGAAGGGGCGTTAGCTCAGCTGGGAGAGCACCTGCTTTGCAAGCAGGGGGTCATCGGTTCGATCCCGATACGCTCCACTTCATAATCAGAGT
>JAYUWY010000042.1:0-9287 GCA_043753285.1 Gemmatimonas sp.
CGTTGATTGATTCCAGCCGCGGTGGAGCGCTGGAACTGACGGAAGCCGAGGTGAAGATCGGAGAGGTGGACGAGTCGCACGCCCGGGGGAATCTACGCGCCGTACGGGTCGTCGTCTGGAGGGGCAGCCCGCAACGGCGTCGGCCCACGCTTGCTCGCCGACTCCGCGCTCACCCGCTTTTTCAGCTGCGCCTTAAAAAACGCCTTCGGATCGTCCGGCCGCGTCTGCAGCGTCCGATTCCGCGCCCGCAGAATATCGTCCTCGCTATCCCCCGCCAGCGCGATGCAGTCCTGCACCCAGCTCAGCGTGATGGACGGGTCCAAACGCCTGAGCGCCTTGGTGACAGCTGCATCCAGCGGAAGGTCGTCGGCAGGCGGAAACCGCTCCACGCCCTCGCGTCCGGTCAAAACCGCCGGCCGCGGGAAGCGCACGAAAATCGGCTGCCCAAAGTGCGGGTGCTTCACCATCAGTTGCCCCTTCTCCAGCGTCGCCAGCCGCGCCTTGGTGGCCGGCGAGAACGTCTGGTAGCCCGCAGTCGCGAGCTCGTCGGGGTCCATGCGCCCGTAGAGAGATGTGCCGCTGTTACCCACCACGCGCCGATGCACCTGCGAGCGAAACTGCTGCGCGCCAAACAACACGAGGCCGAGATACCGACCGCGTTCTGCGATATCGAGCAGCATCTTCCGCACGTACGTGTCTTGGCCGTCCGCGGGCGCGTATTTGTTGAGCTCGTCAACGAAGACCATCACCTGCGACACACCCAGCTGCCGCTTTTCTAGATGTTCGCGCAACTGCGAGACCACGCGCGCAAACACGAGGTCCTGCGCGTCTTCCTCGAGATTCGCGACGTCCACGACGTACACGGTGCGATCCGTGAACTCGCCAAACGGCAAATCGCTCACCGTGCCGTCATCCACCACGAGCCCGCGGCAGCGCGTGGAGATGTTGCTCAACCGATTGCGCACTTTGCGAATCGTCGCGATGTGGTGCGTGCGCCACACATCAGCGTTCTTCGCTTCGAGTCCGCGCAGCAACAGCGAGAACCACTTCTCCAAATCGCCAAACGTGCGCACTTCTATGGGCGCTTCAAACACAACGTCCGTGAACACCTGATCCAGCACGCGCTCCTTGATGAAATCAATCAGCGCGTCAGCTTTGGCATCCACGTCATCCTTGTTGAGCAGCACTTCGGCGTATTGCAACGTCTCGCGCAATCCCCAGGTAAGCGGCTGCACGTTGTCCTGCAGCGATTCGTGCGAGCGCAGCGTGGCGAGTTGAAATCCCTTCGCCGTCCACGGCGCGAAGTACTTCACATCTTGGAATGGCAGCGCGGGAACGCCGAGCGCGTCGTACATCGCGCGATCGGTTTCATCGAGTGAAGACGCGGGCTGATCGAGGAAACACAGATCCGGTCCCTTCACGTTGAAGCACACCGCCGCCACACCGCCCTTCTCCTTGGGGAAGTGCGCAAAGATGCTCGCCATCAACCATTCCACAGCGCTGGTCTTCGTCGCCAAGCCAGACACACCGCTAATCGACAAATGCGCGGCTTCGGGGCCGAGCAAGAAGTCCGCGTCGAGATGCACGGCGGCCTGCGTTCCACCGGCGCGATACATGCCCACCGGAATTCCGCGCGCGTTTGCACCCTGCACATACGTGTCCATGCGCAGCGCGGCTTGCACGTCCGCTTCCGTCGCGAGATGCACCGTGCCCATCGGTACGGGCTGCAGCGGCTCTTCGGGCACGTGCCGCAGTACCGCCGCCGTATACAGCCGAATCTCCGTCCGCTCCGTCGGCGCGAACGCGCTCGCGCTAGGCACACCATCTGCACCCAACACATCGTGCAGCGGCGTTTGCAGATCGGTGTAGCCAAAACCTTCGGTGACTACGCCGTAGATTGTCGGCAGCAAGCCAGATATAGGCCGCTCGGACTCCACGCGCACAATCGTGCCGATACCCACCGGCGCGTCGAGGGCGGTCCAGAAATGAAATTCGTGCGGCGTGTTTGGCTTGCGCTCGGTGGCGACAACGCGGCCGATGATTGGAATGTCAGGCATTGAGGATGGCCGTAAGGTACTGCTCGCACTCGCGGATGCCGTAGACCATCACATCCCAGCGCGCATCAGGCAACGCAATCGGTGCACGTTCGGCGAGCAACCAGCGAGAAACTTGATCCGCACGCGCGGTGATGACGTCTGCACTCTCGAGCGCGACTTCCACACGCACAAGTCCAAAGAACGGGCCGCGATGCTCGGGCTCGCGCAGTCGCAGGTACCAGGTGGCCACAGCCGTGCGCCGCGGAGACGAGAGCGCGATAGCCGTCGTGCGCTCGCCTTCGCGCAGGCCGAGTATGACGTTCATCGCGTCGCCCACCACATACAGCGTGCGATGTGTTTTCACCGCGCCAACAGCATACGGTGAGCGCGCCACGACTTCTGTGCCCGCGATGCCGCCGTCCATCAAGAGTGGATCGGTGCGCGTGGTCACCCACTGCGTGGCGAGCGCTTGCTCCGCGCGTTCGCGCTCGCGTTGCACGGCAGTGAGTGCGCGTGCGGAGAGATCTCCCGGATGGCGCGGTAACGGCGTGGTCTTGTCATAGTCCGCGAGCGAATCCACCAATGCGACCTGCGCGCTCAGCGATTCTACCAGCGACGCGTCGAGCAAGGGCAGCGGCACGTAGAGCGCGTGTGAACGCAGCGGCGTCTCCCACACTGTGAGCTTGCGATCGCGCCGTTCGCGAACGGCCGCCGCGACCGCGCCGTGCACGACGGGAATCAATCCGTGATGCGCGCGCACATGCGACCGTTGGATTCCGTCCAGGAATGCCGCGAACCCCACCTGCGGCTCGCCCGGGACGACGCGCGCGGTCATCGCATCGCCTTCCACCGCAGTTGCGGCCTCCACACGTGGCGGCGCGTCCGTTTCGCGCTGTGCTTCCAGTGACAATCCCGCGCGTTGGCCGGTCAACCCGCTGGCGCGCACAGCCCGGGCCACCGCGCGCGCGGTTGCCCCCTCCCCTGACGGGGCGTAGTTTGGACTCATGCGCACAGCGCTCATCGCGAGCATCCTACTCCTCGCTGTCGCCTGCGACAAGCAGACCGACAAGCCATCCGCGGAACCCGTCCGCGATTTGACCGACCTTTCCGGGTCGCCAACCGTGTTGTTCACGGTGTTTGGAGGGCGAGAGGAGCCGAAGCTGGCTCCCATCGCGGTCCTACGCGACGGCAAGCTCGAGCAGATCACGCTCGACGAAACCGGCTGGCGCGAACTCGACTCCACGTACTTCGTGCCGGGCGCGTCCGTGCCCATCTATCGCAATGGCGCGTCGCTGGGCGGTATCGAAATCGCGCGACGCATGTGGCCCGCGGATTCCGCACCGCTTTACGAAGTGCGCGGTTGCCGCACGGTCGTCCCGCAGGCACTCGGCCGCCTGAACCCGGTGGCTGACTTCGAAGAAACCGTCGAACTGCTCGCGTCGTCCACGCCCATCGAGCAGCGCGCGGACAATCGCCCGTTCCCGGCCAACCCTGAGGCACAGGGCAAGACCCTCGCCGACGCGGTGGCCACGACGGCTGGCATTGGCGCCGAAGATGTGAGCGGACTCGACTTCCACGCGCGCTGGCTGCGCACCGGAGTCGGCCCCAACGGCCGCACGCTTCTCGCGAGCTACATCGACCCCAACGCCGGCGATCTCGGCCCCGGCGCGGGCAACACGTCAGTGATCTTGGTGATGGCCGAAGACTCGGCTGGCACGTTCAAGACCAGCTACTCGCATTCGGACGTTGGCGAGTCGCGCACGGTGGAGTTCCAGCGGTTGGTGAATCACGCGGACCTCGACGGCGACGGCAAGAGCGAGCTGGTGATGCAGGCGTGGCGCTATGCGCAGATTCCGTCGATCGTGATTCTGCGCCACAACGGGGTGCGTTGGGTGGAAGCGTTCCGCGTGTCTGAAGAGTGGTGCACTGACCGCTAGCGGTCAGTCGACGCCCAAATCCCAAGCCTGCTCAAGGTCAGCCTTCGAGTAGGCACGGAACGCGGTCAAAGTCGTCGTGCGCACAATTCCCGGCACCGTCGGGAATTTCTCCGTGACGATCTCAGCGATCTGCTCATACTCCGCGACTTTCACAATCGCGATGAGATCCCATTCGCCGCTTACCGAGTACACATCGGTGACGCCATCAATGCCTGCAAGGGCCGCCGCCGTCTTGGGAATGCTCTTCGGCTCGGCTTGAATGAGAACAATCGTCGTGATCATCGGGCGGGGAATGGCGGGACGTTGAGAAACCAGATACCGGCGATGCGTTCTTTGGCGTCGATCTCCAACAACAGATCGCGAGCCACCTGCACCGCACGGGCCGAACGGGTCGGCCCGATACGGAAGTGTATCGTGCGCTCGGGGGCGTCGGCTACCGCCCGGATGGCGGTGTCCACTTCCACGGCGGCTAGGGCGTCGAGTCCCTCAGAGGGAATTCGCACGCGCGCCGAGCTGGATGCCACCGGCGGGACCAGTGTCTGGACGCTCGCCACATCGGGCCACACGGCCACTTCCACGGCCGCCAGACGCCCGTCCGTGAGCTCCAGCGTGAGCCACGCGCCATCGGCGCCTTCAATATCCAGCGAACCGCTCACGCCCTCGCTCACGCCGCTTGGGCGCAGCATTGCGCAGAGAATGTCGGTGTCGGCATCCCACCGGTATTCCAGCGCCGGCAAGTCAGATGCCTTCATTTCTTCGAGTCGTACTTCCAATGCCATGGGTATCCCCGATTAAGTCGAGGACAGCGTAGCAGTACGCTGAACGACGAATCGCATCATCACATCGCGTCCGCGGTCGCGGCGATGCGCTTGCACGCTTCAATCACCTGTGCGGTGTCGGCCGCGTACGAGATGCGCACCCAATCCGGCGTGCGGAATGCAGAGCCAGGCACGATCGCGACGCCAGCCTTCTCGAGCAGCGTGTTGCAGAACGCGCCGCCCGCATCGGGCATCGTGCCAGCACCGGGCACCTTCACGTAGAAATAGAAGGCGCCGTCGGGCGGCAACACGGTGAGGTTTCGCGAAGCCTTCAGAATAGGCAACGCCGCATCGCGACGCGCTTTGAACGTCGCCACCATATCGCGGACGGTGGAATCAACGCTCTCGCCCAGCGTGAGCGCAGCGAGGGCCGCGTGTTGAGCGACAGTCGCGGTGTTGGACGTCGTGTGCGATTGCAATGCAGTCATCGCCTTCGCGACAGGCGCCGGCGAAATCGTCCAACCCACACGCCAGCCCGTCATCGCCCACGCCTTCGCCACGCCATTCACCACAATGAGATTGTCGCGACGCGATGCCACGTCGAGCGCACTGACTGCTGGCGCATCGTATGTGATGCGCTGATAAATCTCATCGCAAATCACCCACCATCCGCGCGCTGCCGCGAGATCGAGAATCGCGCGCAGTTCATCGGGCGAATACACCGCCCCGGTAGGATTCGACGGCGTGTTGAGCATCAGCCCGCGCGTGCGCGGCGTCGCGTGACGCTCCAAACGCTCGACATCAACTTTGTATCCGCGAGCGGGATCGCCGTGCACTTCCACAGCCGTCGCGCGCGCGAGTCCCACCATCTCGTAGTAACTCGTCCAACTCGGCGTCGGAATCAAGACCTCGTCGCCCGGACCAAACAGCGTCACGCAGGCGTTGTACAGCGACTGCTTGGAGCCGCACGAGACGACCACATCGCCCGCACCAATGCCTTCGGCGCCTTTGTACGACGCGTTGCCAGAGCTTGCGATGGCTTGGCGCAACGGAAGAATGCCTTCGACGGCCGTGTAGCGAGTGGCCCCTTCATCTAACGCGCGCTTGGCAGCGTCGAGAATGGGCTGTGGCGTGCCAAAATCCGGCTCGCCGGCGCCGAGGTCGATGATGGCACGACCCTCAGCCTTGAGTGCCTTGGCGCGCTGTGAAACGGCGATGGTGACCGACTCGCGGAGTTCCGCAATATTGGCCGACGGACGGAAGGAAATCGGGCTATATTCCATGTTCACGAACGTTACCCAAGCGCCGAAGATGGCGCCATTGAAAACCGAGGATCGCAGTGACCGCTTCTACCCGCGAGACGGCTGGCTCCGTCCGCTCCGCCCATGTGGCGTATTTCATGCCGCCCGATTGGACGCGCATTGCTCATCATGCCGTGCCCGCGCTTGAGCGCGCTGCTGGTGAAACCTCTGGTGAAACCTCAGCGGTCCGTCTGTTGATCCTCGTGCCTGACGCAGGGGCCGCCGTCGCAATGAGCCGCGCTATTTCCGCGCTCCCGGCCGCCAAGGGTCTTCGCGTCGTCGCTGCCACGTCGCCCGCTCGCTTGCAGCGCCTGCTTGGCGCCGGCCCTGCGGATTGCGTGGTTGGTTCACCCGAAGCCATCGCTGCTGCTCTCACCGCCTCGGCGCTCAAGTTGAGCGACGTGAAGACGGTGTTCTTCGCCGCCGCCGATGAAATGGACGCCGAGTCTGATGCGTTGGCGTCTGTGATGCAGGAAGTGCCCAAGGAAGCCACGCGGGTGCTCACCGCACTCGCCGTGGTTGAGGGCGTGGAAGAAATCATCACGCGTTACTTGGCTCGCGCGCGTCGCGTGCAGGAAGACGTTGTGCCCGCCGATGGAACTCCGTCGGCGTCGCTCGTGCGCTATTTGACCGTCGTTGGCCGTGCGCTCGACGCGCTGCCGATGTTGCTCGACGAACTCGACGCGCCGTCGGCCGCCGTGCTCGTGGGCGATGAAGACGTTGCGAAGCGCGCGCGCAAGATGCTGGCGAGCGTTGGTTACATCGATGGCGGTCTCGCGACTGTCACGACGGGCGAGATTCGCCCCAACACCTCGCTCATCGTGTCTGTTGGCGTGCCCACGGCCACCGCGTGGACTGCAGCGGTCACGGCCGCACCGGCGCAGATCGTCGTGCTGTGCGCGCCGCGTGATTTGGAATCGCTGCGTTTGCTCGCGGGCGATGCCACACCGCGTCCGCTCGCCGACCGCGGCACGATCTCCAAGGCTCGCGCCGTGGAATCGCGTCGTCGTGCTGAGTTGCGCGCTGAACTCGCTGTTGGCATTCCGTCGCGCGAAGTGTTGGCGCTTGAGCCGTTGCTGTTGGAGAACGACGGACTTGAGATTGCCGCCGCCGCGTTGCGTTTGTTGGAGCGTACGCGCTCTGAGCAGTCGGAGCTCGTGCTCGCCGCTGAGCAGCGAGTGCGCTCGGCCATGCGCGAAGCACAGAAGGAAAAGGAAGCCGCGGAGAAGGCAGAGCGCGGTGGTAGCGATCGTGGAGACCGTGGTGATCGCGGTGGCGACCGCCCGCGTCCGAGCTTCGGTGGCGCACCGCGCAGCTTTGGTGGCCCGCCGCGCGCGACCGACCGTCCGCCGCGCGAGCGCGATGACCGTCCGCGCGATCGTGATGAGAAGCCGCGCGTGACGTCGTTCAGCAAGGATCGCGACAAGCCGCGTAGCAGCTCGTTCTCCCGCGACGACAAGCCGCGCACGGGCGGATTCAAGCGTGACGACAAGCCGCGCACGGGTGGTTTTAAGCGCGATGATCGTCCGCGCGATGATCGCCCGCGCACGGGTGGATTCAAGCGCGACGACAAGCCACGTAGCGGTGGTGGCCGTCCGCCGCGAGGCGATCGGTGAGCGGCGCACTCCAGCTGACGGGCGGCTGGATTGAAGTCATCGCCGGCGTGATGTTCAGCGGCAAGAGCGAAGAGCTCATGCGCCGCGTACGTCGGTCGATGATTGCGAAGAAGCGCGTTCAGGTCTTCAAGTCGCACCTGGATAACCGCTATTCCGGCGGCGTTCACGCCGTCGGCTCGCACGATGGTCGCACGATCGAAGCCATTCCCGTCGACTCGGCGGCCCAGATTTCGCTGCGCTTAGACCCACTCGCGAAGGTGATTGCGGTGGACGAAGTGCAGTTCTTGGATTCGGGCATCGTCGCACTCGCCAACGATTTGGCCGCGCGCGGTCGTCACGTGATTCTCGCCGGCACCGATACGGATTTCCGCGGCGAGCCGTTTGGCCCGATGGGCCAGTTGATGTGCGTTGCAGAGGTGGTGGACAAGCTCCACGCCATTTGCGTGCTCTGCGGGGCCCCTGCGAGCCGCAATCAGCGGTTGATTGAAGGCAAGCCCGCGCCGTACGACTCACCGGTCGTGATGGTGGGGGCGGCGGAAGCGTATGAGGCGCGATGCAGGGCTTGTCATAGTTGCGTGAAACCCGATGCTTCGCAGCTGAATCTTTAGACGTGAGACTTGAGACGGGAGACTTGAGAGCGAACAACGCCTCAGGTCTCCCGTTTTCTCTCAAGTCTCACGTCTCAAGTCTCAAGTCCCCTATCGGGGCAACAGTACCTGTTCGAAGTACTCAAGCGCCCGCGGATCGCGTTTCTGGCCAAGCCAGAACACCGCTGACCTTCTCACCGCCGGATCCCGATGCGTGCGCGCTAGTCGAATGAGCGCCGGCACGCTTTCGTCATTCGGTCGCTGCGAGAGCGCGAACACTGCGCCATCGCGTACCGTGCGATCGGGATCATTCGTGAGCTCCTGCAGCCCTGCAGTCACCACAGCACTCGCCGTCTGCGCCACCCAGAACGTCGCGGTGGTCCGCACTTCACTCGGCCGACGCGTGTCCTTCGCGATTGCCAACAACTGCGCACTCGGCGACGGCGCGTCGGCGAGTAGCGCCGGGAAAATCGCATCCTTCGCCGCGCGCTCATTGCCAGACTCGGCGATGCGCATAAAGAATGCGCTCGCCTCTGCGCCCGTCACATCACCCAAGTCGCGTTCCGCATCGCCGAGCCAGCGGCCGCCGACGTAAGCACGCACCGCAACGACTTCGCGGCTGCGCACATCAATCGCGACGCGCACGGGACCTGGCTCGCACTCAAATTCCCACTCATTCGCATTGCGTGACGAATTCACCGACACGTTGTGCATCGTGCGACGGCCATCGCGATCAACAATCTGATATCCGCCGCGCCCATCGCCACACACGCCTTCTTTGGCGGGGTACGCAAACCGCACTGTCCCCGTCCCCACCGCATTCACTCGTTGCTCCAACGTCTGCGCCGAAAGCGGGACGGAAGCCAGCAAGAGCACACTCAGCAAAACTCTCATTGTTGTTCTCCTTGAAGCTTCCGTCTTCCGTCAAGAAGTCAGCGAAGTGGCTTGTTGATGATCTCTTCGAGTGCCGCCGCCGCCCGCGGATCACGGCTCTGCCCCAGCCAAAAGAGAGCCTGACGGCGCAGCTCGCGATCCGGCTCGGTGCGCGCAAT
>JAYUWY010000043.1:0-2224 GCA_043753285.1 Gemmatimonas sp.
GCCAGCGACGGCTACAAGCAAGCGATCATCAAGTCCGGCGCGGATGACATTGTGCTCACGGAACGCCTCACGGGAGTACCTGTTGCAGTGATTCGCAACGCGTACATCGACAAACTCGGCACCAAGTCTGGGTGGTTTGCCAAGTGGATGCTGCGCGGACACAAGCGCAAGCACTGGATGCGCACGTGGTATGCATTGAACTCCGTGCGACGACTCAAGAAGTCGCTGATGACGGACAATGTAAGCACAGAATATTGGCAAGCTGGCCGCTCGGTGGCCGGCATTCACGAGGTGAAGCCCGCAGGAGAGATCGTGCGGGAGTTCGCCGCTGCTTTGGGTTAGACGCATGCGTCGTGTGTTTTTGTGTCTCGTGGTGCTCGCATTCACGCTGAGCGTGCGCGCAAATGCGCAGGGTGAAGTCCCGCACCTGCAGTGGCGCACGATCACCACCGAACATTTTCGCATTCACTACGAGCCGCAGCTCGAAGCATGGGCCACGCAGCTCGCGTCGCGCATGGAAAGCGTGCGGTCGGCAGTCGCCTCGCGCGTGGGGTACACGCCGCCGCAGATCATCGACATTCTTGTTGAAGATCCCGTCAATCAGCCCAACGGCTCGGCGTGGCCGTCGCTGACGTATCCCGCGATGCGCTTCTGGGCCACGCCGCCGTCGCCGCTCTCGCTGATTGGCACGTCGCGCGGGTGGGGCGAGATTCTCTCCGTGCATGAGTACGCGCACTTGGCGCACTTGCTGCGCCCGTCGCGCAAAGCATTCGCGTTTCCGCTCGCGGTGTTGAGCGTGGTCCCTCTGGGTCCCGTGGGTAGATCGCCGGCATGGGTAGCAGAAGGCTACGCGACGTTGATTGAAGGAGAACTCACGGGCTCTGGTCGTCCCAACGGCGCCATGCGTCCGGCGATGCTCCGCACGATGGCGCTCGAAGGCTTCTTGCCGTCGTACGGCGCGCTCGATGCCACCGACCGCTTTAACGGCGGCGCGATGCGCTATCTCGTGGGATCCGCGTATCTCGAGTGGCTGCAAGCGGCGCGCGGAGATTCTGCGCTGCCGCAATTGTGGCGTCGCGTCACGGCGCGCAACGGACGAAAGTTTCCCGCGGCGTTCAATTCGACATTCGGCGATTCACCTGACGTGCTGTACGGACACTTCAGCGCCGAAGTCACACGGCGCGCGTTTGAAGCCAAAGCAGAACTCGAGCGCCGCGGACTGCAGCGCGGCACGTTAGTGCAGAGCTGGAACTGGAATACCGGTGCGCCCGATGTGTCACCTCTCGGTGGACGCATGGTGGTGCGTCGTGCGTCCGCGTCTGATCCGGGCGGCATCATGCTGTATCAACTCGCCGAAGACACGCTCGGCGCGCGTCGCGATTCTACGGCCACAGCCAAGCGGCTCAAGCGCGATCCGCTCGACCTCGAAGACTATCGTGCGCATCCTCGCGCTTTCAAGCGCCTCGCCATTCTGAGCCCAGTCAGTGGCGCGTCGTATGATTCGCCACGCTTCTTTGCCGATGGCGAACGCGTACTCGTGTCGCGCCAAGTGCCCATGCGCGATGGACGCGCGCGCTCCGACCTGTTTGTGTGGAACACCAAGACCAATAGCGTGCATCGCATCACGCGCGGCGCGGGCATTCAGATTGCAGATCCCCTGCCCGACGGAAAGAGTGCGGTGGGTGTGAGCTGCGGCAACGGCACCTGCTCGCTCGTCGTTGTGAACTTGAGCAACGGTGCCACGCGCATGTTGGCCCAAGGCGGCATCGATCGCAGCTACTCCGGTGCGCGTGTCTCCAGCGATGGTAAGCGCGTCGTAACGTCGCAGGCCGAAGGCACGCGGTGGATTCCGACAGTGATTGACATTGCCACTGGTGCCGCACGCGTCGTTGGCCTCACGGACGAAGCCTCACGCTTTGGCGCCACGTGGGAGAATGATTCCACACTCGTCGTGATGAGCGACGCGGAAGGCGTGATCACGCTGGAGCGTTTGCCAATCAATGGTGGAGAGCGCAGCCTCATCGCACGCACGTTGGGCGCAACGTTCTCTCCAGAAGTTGGCCCCGATGGTCGCGTGTGGTGGCTGGACTTGCATGCGCGCGGTTGGGATTTGCGCGTGAGCGATGCGGGCAGCGCGCACGTGATTGGTTTGCCGCTCGATGCGGTGAACTTTCCCGCGACGCGTCGCGTGGAGACCTCGCTCGCGAAGCACTTCACCGCTGCG
>JAYUWY010000044.1:0-4410 GCA_043753285.1 Gemmatimonas sp.
TACAGCACGACGGCGCGACGCTTGCCGATGCGCTCGGCGAACTGCGCGAGGTCTACGCCGTTTGCGGAGTCGCTGGAGATGACGCGAAACACCCAGCGCGAAATGCCAGTGATTTGCGCGGACGATGCGGTGGTCGAGATGGCGACGAGATTGCCGTCGTAAATCTTTGCGGCCGCAACCATCGCGCCTGACGTCACGTGACCGACGACGCCACTGATGCGCGTGTCATCCACAAAGCCCTGGGCGATTTGTGCAGCGCGCGAGCCATCGCCTTCATCGTTGAGGTAGTCAATCACCAGCGGCTGTCCGTTGATGCCGCCGGCGGCGTTGATCTGCGCGACCGCGAGTTCTGCACCGTGCTTGTTGGCCGCGCCGAAGCCTTCGTCAAAAGGTCCGGCCATGCCGAGGCGGTATTCAGCAGCGCCACCACCGCACGCCGCGAGGGTGACTAGGGCAAAAAAAATGATGCAGCGTGAGCGAATCACGGAGTGTGCTTTGTGGGGGCGGAGGCCGGGGGCAAAAAAGTGCACCCCGGAACTGTCAGTAATCTGAACAGTTACGGGGTGCAGGGGAATGACCGCGTTCTATCGTGATGGATCGCGAAGTCGCTGAATGGCGCTCCGGGCGAGCCGACGCTGGGGTTCGATGGCGTCGTCGCCTTGGGCGGAGCGTGCCAAGAAGGCCTCGTAGGCCTTGATGGCGTCTGCCTTGCGACCCACGCGCTCGTACAGGGCGCCGCGCGTCAGGTACGAGCGCGTGTAGACCGCGAATCCGGGCTCGGCGACGCTTTGCGCATTGAACCGCGAGGGTTCGAGTGCCTCGAGGTACTTGATGGCCCAGTCCACGTTGCCCACCGCCGCCAGGACTTCGGCGCGTCCGTAGGCTCGCAGACCGGCGAAGCCAAAGCGGGAAGTCCGGAGCGAGTCTGGGTGCGTAAATCCTTCGGCGATGGTGCGCGCGGCGGCAGTGTCGCCGCGCGCGAGGGCTTCGAGTGCGTTGAGATCCGAGTGCACCACACCCGCGCCCTGCAGTCTGCGCACGGCGTTGGAGAACAGCGTGTCGCGCGTGGCGAGGTAGGCGATGTACATCGTCGAACCCGAGGTGGCCGCGAGCTGCGCCATGATGCCTTCATTGCCAGAGGACATTCGCTGCGTGCCGAAGGCCAGCGAGCGACGCTGATCCGGCGTGGCCGTGCCGGCGATGCCAACCTTCAGTCCGGTGCCGTACCAGCCCAACACTTGGCGCGTGGGTGTGCTGCTGAACGGGAAGATGGTGTCGACCTCTGCCATCAGAGCGACGAGCCGGTCAATCTCTCCTGCGTTTCCTACCGCCGCTGCGGCACCGAGCGACATGGCGAATGCAGGAATGCGTTCGTTCGCAGAAATGCGACGCAGCTCCGCGGGAGTCGACCCTTGAGTTGCGGCACGCATTTTGTCGAAGGCGCGCGGATCGTCGCCCATCACGAGGAACGTGACGTGCGTGAGCAGTGCGGCTGGATCCTTCGCGAGTGCGGGTCGCTGCAACGCCCGCTCGGTGACGGCGATTGCCGAGTCAGGCTGATTGGCCGCGAGAAAGCTACCCGCCAACGCCACGTGCGCCGTGTTGGCGTCTGGATCAGCGCGCACCCAACCGCGCGCGATCTCCAAGCCGCGACGTCCGGCTTCAGCGCGACGCCGAACGACTCCAGCCTCTCCACCCACGGCAGCAAGCTGCGCTGGCGTCGCAACCACGAGCACGCTGTCGCCGTCAAGCACGCTCTGACCCTGCGGTGACGACAGGCCTTGGTACTGCTGCACGAGATGACTGTACGCGAGGTGGAAGGAAGAGTCGAGTTCAATCGCACGGTTGAAGCCGCGCATTGAACCATTCGTGCGCTTGACCCATTGGGGCATCGAATCACCGGGCGCGCCCTGATCGTGGTAGTACGCATCCGCGAGCCCATACCAGCCCTCGGCCACGAGCGAATCGGTCGCGACCAGTTGGGAATAAATCTCTTGCGCCTCGCGCAGGCGCGCGCGCAATCCTTCCTGACCACCGATCGCGCTAGAGAGGCCTTCGGCGAGCGCGAGTTGGCCACGCACCAATGCTTGCTGACGCGGGGGCAAACGATCGGAGAGTTCAACTGCGCGTCGCGCCGACTCAATGTATCCCGCGGCGCCGCCGTCGGACCAACCGAGTGCGAGCGCACGCTTGTGCCACGCGAGCGCAAACGTGGAGTCCGCACGAATAGCGACCTGAAACGCAGAGTCAGCCTGCACGAGCTGCCAAGAATTCAAAAAGCGCACGCCGTCGAGATACGCACGGTATGCAGTGATTGACGTTGTTGTTTGACGTGCGACATCCACGCTCGCCGACGTGGCACCACCGGCGACGTCGAGCAAATAGCGCGCGAGATCGTCAAACAGCGGACGCGGATCGGCGGCGAGCGCCGATGCACGCGTAACCGTGTTAAGCGAGCGACCCGACTTCACGTCGTACAGACGCGCGACGACGATGAGCGAATCTGCCGTCGTGGAGACCTGCCCCATCACCAGCGTGCCAGCACCACCACGACGCGCAATCTCTTGCGCGCGCTCCAAATCCACACGACGCGATTCCACACCCGCGTCGGCCACGTACTTGAGCGTGCGTTCGTAATCCATCACCTGCAGGTCGGTCCACTGCGAGAGCGCCAACGTCAGCATGTTCACAGCGCCGTCGCGCAACCACTGCACATCGGCGTTGCCAGTCTGGACATCAAAGGGCACCACTGCATAACTCTTGCGCGGATCAGCGCCCTTGTTGCCGCCGGTGATAAGCACCGTGAACAGCGACGCGAAGATGGCGACCGTCACGCCAACCATCGCCCACTTGGGTGCCGTTTTCTTGGTCTTGATTGAACCCAGAGCGCGCGTCGCGCCCGACCCCGGCGTTGGAGTCCATGACGCCGCAATGACATCTGCCATCTCGCGGCCGCTCGACCAACGCTTCTCGCGATCCTTGGACAACGCACGATCAATCGCCACCGCCGAACCTTCGGGCACGTTTGCCGCAGCTTCACCAACGGGCTGCGGTGTGACGGTGAGATGCTTCACCAACATGCCGGCCATGTTCCCGCTGTCCACCACCGGCTTGCCCGTGAACATTTCGTAGCCCACGAGCGCGAGCGCGTACAAGTCGCTGCGGCCGTCGAGCGTGACATCACCCGTGGCCTGCTCAGGACTCATGTAGCGCGGGCTGCCGAGAATCATGCCGGTGCCCGTCATGTTGCCAGTGCTCTCAAGCGCGCGCGCCACACCGAAGTCGGTGAGCATCGCGCGGCCCGTGTCGCGATCAATCAGAATGTTCTCTGGCTTCACATCGCGATGCACAATACCGTTGGCATGCGCGTAGTCGAGCGCCCCAGCCAACTCATGCAACAATTTCTCGGCGCGCGCGGGATCCACCTTGCCTTCGCGCGCGAGCAAATCGCGCAGCGATTCGCCCGGCACCAACTCCATCACGAAGTACAGCAGGCCCTCAGCTTCGCCGGCGCTGTACACCGCGACGATATGCGGATGACGCAACTTGGCGACGGTGCGCGCTTCGAGGAGAAAACGCTCCTTGAGCTGCGGATTAATCGCTACATCGCCGCTGATGACCTTGATGGCCACATGCCTCTGAAGCGTGCGGTCCTTGGCCCGATACACGCTGCCCATGCCGCCTTGGCCCAGCAGAGATTCAATCTCATACTGGCTGCCGAGGCGTGCTTCGAGTGCGTCGCGGAGCGGGTCGTTGGTCATTACTTCGCCTTGCCGCGGCCGTGTCGCGCTGCGGGCTGTTGCTGCGTGAGGCAGTGCAGTGTGCCGAGTCCCCAAACGAGGTCTACGGCATGTATGCCAACAATCTGCCGCTCGGGCATCAACTCCGCGAGCGTATTCAGTGCAATGCGATCGTTGGCGTCGTTGAACGTGGGCACAATCACTACGCCATTGGCGATGTAGAAGTTTGCGTAGCTGGCGGGCAATCGTGCGCCGTCCATGATGACGGGCCGCGGATACGGTAATGTGACAACACGAAGGGGCGCACCCGTTGCATCGGTGGCACCCTGGAGTCGCTTGAGATTGTCCGCCGAACGCTCGTGGTTATCGTCCGCAGGATCTTCTTCGTGTGCGAGTACCATCACGCCCGGCGCCACAAAGCGTGCGATATCGTCGACGTGGCCGTGGGTGTCGTCGCCCACGCAGCCGTCGCCCAACCAAATGGTCTTCGTGATGCCGAGCGTCTCGCCGAACAACTTTTCGTAGTCGGCGCGCGTGAAGCCCGGATTGCGCACCTGCACATCACTGAGCAACCACTCTTCCGTCACGAGCATCGTGCCGCGGCCATCCGTCTCAATGCCGCCGCCCTCGAGAATCACGCGGCCTTTGCCGTCGTGACGCTCGGGTTCGC
>JAYUWY010000045.1:0-4410 GCA_043753285.1 Gemmatimonas sp.
GACACCGTGCGCGTCGCAGGTCGTCGTACGCTCTTCGTGCCCCCGGGCCACTATCCGCTCCGGGGACAGTGTCGCGTCTGGATTCACGCTCTCCCACCCGGCCGCCAAGCCAACGCGGCGCCGTGCACTGCACTCGGACGCATTCCCGCCGGCGCGTTCATTCTGTTTGGTGGCGATGCGTGGGACTTTGACTACGATTGGATTGCAGAGTCCAGACGCTCGAGCGTACCGCCCGAGATTATCGCGCTCAAACGCTAGCGCACGTACTCGGCGAGATGCTTTCCGGTGAGCGTTGATTTCGATTTAATCAACGCCGCCGGCGTGCCTTCGAACACCACCTTGCCGCCGTCGTGCCCAGCACCAGGGCCGAGGTCTACGATCCAACACGCCGCCTTCGGCCGCCATCTGCAGAATGCGCGCCTCTCGCACCATCGCATCCAACTCCGTCGCGAACACCGCCACGCCTTCGTTGAGTCACGCACTGTGTGGCGGCCCCCAGAGACGATGCGTGTACAAGTGTGCCAACCCATGTCGCAGTGGTGCGATCAATCCACACTTCATTGGTCTTCCAAACGACGCGCGAGAATGCGGTCCGTCTGCGGGTCCGTGCCCACCATGAATACGTGAGCCCCCACATCCACGTAACCCATCTTCTGATAAAACGCGATGCCTCGCGGGTTCCGCTCCCACACTCCAAGCCAGATTGTCTCAGCGCCCGCGCGGACTGATTCTCGATACACGCGGCTCATTAAGCGCTGGGCGAGACCGCGACCGTGCCACTCGCTGCTGACATAGAATCGCCACAGCTCGATGGGCTCGGGTCCCTTCACGCAGGCGGGCGCTGTGTCGTAGTAGCGCAGCTGCGCATACGCGACCAACGCTCCCTCATGCTCGGCAACGAGATTGAGCATATGCGGATCCGCGAGCTCACGGGCCTGTTGCTCCGGACCGAATGCGGACGCAAGGAACAACTCCAAGTCCTCCGGCCGATTGTCCGCGCCGAAGGTGTCGCGGAACATGCGCTCGGCGAACACGGCGAGATGCGCCGCGTCCGCAGTCGTGGCGAGTCGAAACTCAAAGGGCACGTCTACAGCGCTCTGTACATAATCACCGTCGCATGCATCGGACCGCTCGGATCGTACGCATAGCGAGGAATCTCACCAACCGCCGTCCACCCGAGCCGAAGATACAAGCGCTCCGCCGACGTGCCGGCCTTCGCATCGAGCGTGAGCAGCGCGAACCCCGCGTCGCGCGCATACGTCTCCAACGCGCGCATCAAACTCGCGCCAACTCCCCGACTCTGAAACTGAGAATGCACCAGGAGCTTCGCGACGTCGGCACGATGCGGCTGATTGGGCGCCCACGCGGGATGTAGTTGCACCGTGCCGACAATGCGTCCTCCCGCACGCGCAGCAAACAGCATGCCGCGCGCGGGGAACGACTCGAGTGTTGTGATCCACCAGGTTCTCGCGTCGGCGTGCGAGAAGGGAAGGACGAAGCTGACCGCAGCGCCCGCACCAACTGCATCGGTGAGCAGTTGCGCGAGGTCGTCTAAATCCGCAGCAGCGAGCGGCGGGCGGAGTTGTTCGATGTTGGGAGCGGAGTCGGGCACACCAAGAATATGACAAATACGGCGGCTCACCGCCAAAGCATCAGCGGCAACAGCCCCCACAAGGCTAGGACGATGCACCACTGCGCGGCCGCCGCGAGCGCGAGCGTATCCAGCACCGCACGCGCACCCACAAGTCCCGCGCGAATCCGTTGCACCAACGCCTGCGCAATCGCGAGCGGCAATGCGAGTGTGAGCGCGGCGACCAACACGCTCGCCGGCGTCAGATCGCCAATCGCTAGAAACGACTGCGTGAGATACAACAGCGGCGCGAGCAGCATCAGCAGCAGCACGAATGCTGGCCAGCGCAGCGTCTCCTCGCGGAGCGCCCCTCGACGCATCGCCATCACGGTGCGCACACCACCGATCAACAACAGGTACAGCAGTGCTACAACACCGGCGCCCGCGCTCATCCACCGCACAACAACCGACCACCGCGACACCAGTTCGTAGGTACGCAATCCGTCACTGACGATGCGGACGCTGTCGCTTGCTTGGCTCAGCACGTGCGTTGGTGCGCGCCTGCCCACCACGCGAAACAGTGCACCGCCTACTGGCTCCAGACTCCGTGAAGCGCCCTGCACGGGACGCACATCCACAGTCGCTCCGTTCCATGCAATCCGCGTGATGCCCATGAGCTCGTCGAGATACGCAAACTGCTCAAACCGATTAGGCCGCACGACGTACCAACCGTTCCACTCCGCAGGATTCACACCGGGCGCTGCCGTCGCGACTGCAACGGTCTGCGGCACGGCGAGTGCCGACGCAATCAGCGAATCGACGCGGTCAAAGTTGCCCTGCTCGGGATCGGAGTTGTACGACGCAAAGAATGCGCGCTGATGTTCCGGGTACACACAGAGAATTGCGCGAAACGTGCCGAGGTTGCCGAGGTGGCACTTGCCCGTGATGCCCCAGCGCTCGCGCCGCAGGAGGCCGAGCGAATAGCCCGAGGGAAGTCCGGCGCGTGCTGCCTCGGTCATCGTCGGTGCTGCCATCGCGCCAAGTAAGTCACTCCGCACGAGCTGGCGACCATTCACGCGCCCGTCACTCATCAAGAATCGAGCGAACGTCGCCATGTCCTCGGCGGTCGTCGTGAACTGACTGGACGCGCGCATGGGAATCGCGTAAGCGGCTTGCGGCAAGTCGGGCGCGAAGTGTCCCATCGCCAGCGACGAATCGTTGAGTTGCGATGTGAACGCGAACGTGCTGCGATGCATGCCGAGTGGCGTCAACAGCGAGTTGTCGAGCCACGTCTCGTACCGCTCCCCCGTAACGCGCTCAATCAACAGGCCAAGGAGCAGGTAGCTGGAGTTCGAGTATGAAAAGCGCGCGCCGGGTACATGTCGCACGGTGATCGTCGCGCGCGCGCCGAGCGCAGTGGCCAACGGCGCATCAGGATTGCCACGTGCGGTGAACACCTGCCACAGGCGCGCATCGTCAAGCCCGCCCGTGTGATCGAGCAAATGCCGCACGCGCAGCGGCGCGCTCGTGTTCCACGGATTCTCTATGACCACACCTGGCAACAGCGCACTCACATGCGCGTCGAGCGCAATGCGTCCTTCCGTGATGAGCGCGAGCACGCCCGTCGCAACCAGTGTCTTCGTCACGGATCCCACATGCATGCGGTCACTCGGCGCCAACCGCGTGCCGCGCGAGACGTCACGGATGCCCGCGGCGCCAAGCGTGACTCCCTCAGTCGTGACAAGCGACCAAGTAACTCCTACAAGCTGCTCGTCGGCGACCGCGCGCTCAATCCGTGCGGCGAGTGAGTCGGTCTGCTGCGCGCGCAGCGGGGCCGCAAGCGATCCGACGAGGCACGCGAGAAAAGTGGAGAGAACGAATCGGAACATGTGGGTGCTAGTGGGCCGGAAGGTGGAACAGCGTTCGCTACGCGGCCGGTCCTAGCAGATCCCATCGATTGCCTTCAATGTCCACGAAGACGGCCACCTGTCCGTACGGCGCCGCACGCGGCGGAGTGACAAAGTGAACGCCAGCATTGGTGAGTCTTGCAAACGTCGCCGAAAAATCGTCAACGCGCAGAAAGAACCCCACGCGGCCAGCGAACTGCTGCCCGACCACCTGAGCCTGGGCTTCTCCATCGGCGCGCGCCAAGAGAATGCCGGTCGCCGCGCCACGCGGGCGCACGACAACCCAGCGCTTTGCGCGACCGTCATTCGTCTGCGCCGCCGTGTCCTCAATCAGATCAAAGCCGAGGACGCGGACAAAGAAGTCAATCGCGGGGTCGTACTCGCGCACAACGAGCGCGACGAGTTCAAGATGAGACACGTGCTTCGTGCTTGGAGTCGGTGTGCGCCCACCACAAGAAAATCGTTGCGAATATGAGATCCGGCGCGGCGTTGACGGCCATGCTCGTTGGAACATCGCCAACGAGCGAGTAGGTCAGCGTGAGAGCGAAGAACCCCAGTTTGCCGAGTCCACCCACGACGACGAGCGCGCGATTGATTTGCGGTTGCAGCGCGAGCCACGCGTACACGCCGCCGAACAGCGCGATTGTCAGCCCAATCTGCGCGGCGAAGAAGCGCGGCACGTCGAGTGGCAACAGGGGAGAGGTCTTGCCGAGCGCGAGCGGCAAGAAGACGTACACACCGAGCGCATTGAGTGCGACGGTCGCCCAGAGTGCGCTGCGGATGATTCGGTCGCGTGACATGCGGCAAAATCTACCGCACGACGCTCCTTATGGTGACTATCGCGACTCCCTCAGCCGCGCGTGAGCCGCACAACTCGCTCGCCGCGGCTCCAGCGAGAACACGCCGACCATTGTTGAGCGTCCGGTGGTCTAT
>JAYUWY010000046.1:0-4409 GCA_043753285.1 Gemmatimonas sp.
GCCCGTCATCGCGTCTGGATGGTTGAGCTCAAACGCGTTGTGCAGCGCGAAGGCGTCCACGTCCACAGACACCGCATTGAGGCCGGCGTCCGCGAGCACGCGCACCTTGCCTTCAATGAGTTCGCGCTTGGCGGCCACGAGCAGCACGCTCATCTCCGGGCTCGTACCGTCGGGATCGAGAATCTGGAAATCCAGCTCCACCGATTCCATATCGAAGGGCACGTGTTGTTCGGCCTCCCAGCGCATCAACTCGCGGGCTTGAGCCTCCTTCACGCGCTCAATCTGAATTTTCTTGATGATCACGTCACGGCCACCAACAGCAGTCACCACGTCCTTCGTGGTGACCATCGCCTCTTGAAGCGCGGCGGTAATGGCGTCCGAGACAATGCCCGGGTCCATGATCTCGCCTTCGACAATGGCATCCGCTAACAGCGGCGCCACAGCCACGCGCACCAGTTCGGGCGTTGCTTTGGAGTGGTCGATCACGGCGACCTTGATCAGGCCGGATCCGATGTCGAGACCAACGGTTGTTTTCTTGCGACCAAAAAGCGCCATGGGTTACCCGTGGGGCGACCTGCAGGGACAAAAAGGCGCGAGTCGCCAAACTTGCCGGCGGCCTCGCTGACGGTCAATGCGGTACGTGTTCTGTCTTGCGACAATACACGAGCAGGGACTGGGCAAGGTAACGCCAGTGATTGGCTTTCGCGCCAGAATCAGCCTTCGGGGTGCCCCACGAGCCAGTCCTCGGCGGCCGGAACCAAGCCGGTGGCGTCGGGGCAACCTGGCCGCGTATCCATAGGAAGGAGCGAGTCCGGCCGAAGCCAGGCGAGGCGTCGATGCCGCCCCCCGCCGGCGGCCACCCCGGTGATCTGGGCGCGCACCACCCCTGGGGCGACCATCCACCAGACCAGCTCGAGCCGACCGCCATCGGCGAGGGGATGAGTCGTTCGCACCGGACGGGCAGGCGGTTGCAGGCACAACCACTGGAGGTCCGGGGGAGTCCGCACCCCCTCGACGCCGCCGAGTACCGCCCCGCGCGCCCGCGCCTCATCCTCCGCCAACGTGGCCACCCGCGATGCGAGCAACGCATCTGTCAGAGCCAGGGAGGACATCATGCCCAGCGCCACGAGCACGAGCAGCACCACAGGCAGGGCAATTCCGCGCCGACGGTTCACCACGGCAACACCGCCGCTGCTCCACGTCCTCCCACTCCCCGCGCGGCAATCTCCCATCGGTCTGGCGACGTGTAGGCTCGCAGGCGTAACCCGCCAGCGCTTGGCGTCACCAGCGGACCCGCCACCGGTTGAATCACGCCGCACGCCCCGCTCCATGGATGGCACCGCCGCCAACCCATCACCCACTCGCCTGACCCCGCGTGATACAGCGCAAAGCGACCGCGTCGCATCAAGCGCACCTCGGCGCCCGCCTCGAGATCTGTTGGCACGGTGTCACTCACCACCACGCGCAAGAGCAGAGCCGCAGAATCGCCCGCGGCGCGCCAGCCATCAGCAACTGCGCACCGCGCCGACAACTGCCGCTCTGCGACGGAGTCAATCACGGCGTACCACCACTCGTCGTGCAGCGCTGCATCAAGTCGGCGCACCGCAACGAGATCGTCGGCCGTGGGTAGTTGTGGCACGATGCTCAGCGGCAACGCGCCGGCGACGCGCGCGGGTGGCAACAACAATGCGCGCACGTCCGCTTCGCATAAAACAGACGTGCCTATCAGTAGATCAAGCTCTACTGCAGTGTCTCCGCGCAGCAGGATCGCGCCACCCGATGACATGGCTTTGCGCACGACGGCCACCGCCTCACGCTCCGCGCGTCCGCCGCGCTCGCGGTCCTCCGCAGATTCCAACGCGCGACGTGCGCCGCCGAGCATTGACCCAGCAGCCGCAGCCAACACGCCCGACAGCGCGAGCGCACACAACGCTTCGGCGAGCGTATGACCGCGCCTTAACCGCATGGCAAACTCGTCGTGATCGTCGTGCGCGCAGATGTGAGTCCGGGACGGCGCGAGCCTTCGAGCTCAAGCACGCGGCGCGAGCCCACACGCTGTACGCGCCATACCGCCGCGGGGCCGTCGGGCAGGCGCACCACGCCGCTGGTATCGGACACGCTGCAGGCTCGCGCCTCGAACCAGGCGAGTCGATCGAGCAACAATCCCACGAGCGCTTCGCGTGAGTCGGCGTCGAGCCGAAGTCGCGCACTTGCGAGCAATGCTTGGAGCGTGCCGCCAATACCGATGGCCAACAGCACAGCAGCCACGAGCACTTCAACCAGAGACACCGCGCGGCGATTTCGCATGGGGGACGATGCGGTGCGTCGCTCACATCATAGGTACCAAAGCAACGCGGGCCGGGCGATAATCGCCCGGCCCGCGCCGTTGATCAGTGAAGCGGACTGCTTACGAGCAGACCGGCTCGCCTTCGCCGTCAGGCGAGGTGACGTTCGTGCCGACGCCGATGCGGCAGGTGACCGTCGTCGCGGTGTGCGAGATGATCGCCGACCAGCCGAGGCCGGAGTTCGCTGCAACGGCCATGGCCGAGGTGCCCGTGGACGAGGCGTAGTTGTTGCCGAGCGCGGCGAGGGTGCCGGCATACAAGGCGCCGTCAGAGAAGTACGCTTCCTGAGCGGTCACGAGGTTGCGGAGGTCGGCCTTCATGGACGCGACGTACGCCTTTTCCTTCGTGTTCGCGAACTTCGGGATCGCGATCGCGGCAAGAATGCCGATGATGACGACGACGATCAAAAGCTCGATCAGGGTAAAGCCCTTCTTGTTCTGCAACATTCGGAATACTCCGGGACGGTGGGTGGAGACTTGTAGCGGGATCCAACGGTGGCGCTTCTGCCCAACCTAATGCAAGTAGCTTGCCACGAACCTTAAGACGCATAACCGTATAAACAGCAACATCTTAGCGCGAGACTGCAGAATCCCATCTCCCCACAGACCCCGCGTTTCGCAAGGGAGATTGCAATGGGAGCCTACCGGCGCCGGACCCAGCGGTTGTTGGTCCGGAGCGTGTCGTTGGCGGCCAGGGCCGAATCGGCCAACAGAACCACGCTCCGGAAGGCCATGGAGGAGCGCGCCACGGCCGCCCCCCGAAACGCCGCCATCCGGGCGTCCGTGAAGCGCCCCACGCTCAGCAGGCAGCGCGAGTAACCCAAATACGCGGACGCGTTGGTGGAGTCGAGCGTGAACACGCGCTCGTACAACTCCATCGCCGGCCCGCAGCCGCCAACGCTTTGGTACGTGATGCCGAGCGCGAGTGGCACCGCCGAATACTCGGGCCACAACGCCATCGCGCGTCGTAGCGCGACTTCGCCGTCCGCCAGCTCACCGTTGCGGATGAGATCATCTCCTAGCCAGAACTGCGCGCGCGCTGAGTACGGTGCGTCAGACACCAGTGCCTTCACCAGTGTGAAGTTGTCCTTCCAGTCATTGGTGCGCTCAGAGCTGTGCGAGGCGGCAACGACGAGAAGAGCTGCCAGGCACACAGCCGCTACGCGGCGCACAGGCTGCGGTGCGGGTGCGAGCCGTTCCATCGAAAGCGCCGCGACAGCTGCGAGCGCAATCACCACTCCCACGGACGGCAAGAACAGCGTGCGCTCGGCCAACAGGATACCCGTGGGCAAGGCGATGTTCGCCACGAGTGCCAGCGCGATGGGCAACCACACGAGCCCAATCGCGACAACAGGCCAGCGCCGCCAACTCAGAACAACGAGCGAGAGCCAACCGGCGAGCCACGCGGCGCCAACGAGGTGCGCCCACGACGGCGTGGGTCGCAGCGTGATCAACTGCGGTGCGTAGTCGGCATAGAGACGTGCGGGCCAGAGGAAGAGACGCACAAACTCCGGCACGAGCCCGAGCATGATCCACGCGCGCTCACCCATGGTGCGGCCCACGAGTGCCGCGTGCGGTAATCCGGCGGAGACGCCTCCGACGATGCTCGCTTGAAGAACGAACCACAGCACCGCGAGCGAGAAGAGCGCGTAGTGCAGCGCGCGCACCGGGAGCCAACCGTTTGATGGTGCGCCGTAGAGTGGACGCAGGACAATTACTTCGAGCGCGACGAGCAGCGCCGGGAGAATCAGTGCGTGCTCTTTGAATCCCAACGAGAGTGCGTAGCAGAGCGCGATGCTAGCGAGCACGGCGGGGCGCAGCGCACCGCGCCTGCGCTCGTGCGCGTAGAGTGCGACGGCGCACACCACAAAGAGTGCGACCCACAGCTCTGCTTGGCCGACGACGTTGGCGACAGCTTCAACGTGCACCGGATGCACCGCAAACAGCAGCGCGCCACAGAGCGCCGCACCAGGAGAAACGAGTGCGCGCAACAGGACGAGCACGGCCGCGCTTACGGCCGCGTAGAGCGCAATGCTCGTGGCGTGAAACACCATCGCCGCGCCGG
>JAYUWY010000047.1:0-4408 GCA_043753285.1 Gemmatimonas sp.
GCCACGTATCGCATTCTGCGCGCGGGTCGCACGGCGGGTGTGTTTCAGTTTGAATCGCCGCTCGCCACGGACATGGTGCGCTCCATGCGCGCCGACCGCTTCGACGATCTCGTCGCGTCCAACGCACTAATGCGTCCCGGCCCGCTCGACGCCGGAATGCACAAGGTGTACCAGCGTCGCAAGAAGGGCGAAGAGCCGGTGTCGTATCAGTTGCCCGAGCTGGAAGAAATTCTCGCGCCCACCTACGGCGTCATCACGTACCAAGAACAGGTGATGCGCATCGCACAGCGCTTGGCGGGCATCTCGCTCGCCGAAGCCGATGTGCTTCGTAAAGCCGTAGGTAAGAAAGACGCCGAAGTCATGAAGCAGGAACTCGGCAAGTTTGTCGAGAAGGCCGTCGCGAAAGGATTCCCGCCGAAGGTCATCGACGACATCGCCGCACAGATCGAAACGTTTGGCCGCTACGGCTTCAACAAGTCGCACTCAGTCGCGTACTCGATTCTCTCGTACCACACCGCCTACCTCAAGACGCATTTCGCGCCTGAGTTCATGGCGGCCGTACTCTCCGCTGCGATCGGTGACACCGATGCAGTAGTGAAGTACATCAACGAGTCGCGCGATCTCTCGCTCGAGATCCTTCCGCCTGACGTCAACGAGTCCGGCTGGAAGTTCACGGTCATTGGCGACACGCGCATTCGCTTCGGACTCGGCGCTATTCGCAACGTCGGTCACTCCGCCGCCGAAAGCATCATCGCAGCGCGCCTAGAGAAACCGTTCACGTCGCTGTTCGATGTGTGCGAACGCGTCGATCTGCGCGTCTGCAACAAGCGCGTGTTCGAAGCACTCATCCATGCCGGCGCGCTCGACTCGCTCCCGGGACATCGCGCGCAGTTCCTCGCCGCGCTCGACGGTGCAATGCAACACGCATCGCTCGCGCAGGCAGAGAAGGTGACCGGTCAGGGCTCGCTGTTTGGTGAACTCGGTGGCGATCCGCAAGAAGTCTCCGCACCAATGGCGCCGAGTCTGCCCAACGTGAAGGAGTTCACCGAGAGCGAGCGACTCACGCTCGAGAAGGCCATCCTCGGCTTCTACATCTCCGGACATCCGCTCGATCCATTCCGCGCCGAGTGCGAGCTGTTGGCTACGCACACCGTGTCGCAGCTCGGCACGTGGAGCCCCGAGGCGATGTCGCTGGCTGGCGTGATCACGGCGGTGAAGCGGCAGATCTCGAAGAAGTCCGGCAACGAGTTTGCGCGCCTCGTCATCGAAGACTTTTCGGGCACGGCCGAAATCCTCGTGTTCCCCGAAGCCTGGGCGGCGCTCAGTGACCGCGTGCACACCGATGTGCCCGTACTCATCAAGGGCGCCTACGGCCGCCGCGACCAGGGTGCCGACAACCCCACGTTTATCGTGGAAGGCCTCACCCGCCTCGCCGAGTTGCGCGCCAACGGCCAGTTCGCAATTGCCCTCGAACTGGACTCCCAGTCGGGGCTCCCGCTAGACGTCATGCGAGATGTGCGCGCGGTGGCCGAAGCCCATCCCGGTTCGGCCCCCTTGGAGCTACGTTGGAGGGGTCCAGATGGGAGCCCGGCCCGCCTTAGGTCGAGCTCCCTCAAATTGTCCACCGCTGGCCCGGCCCTCTTGGAGCTCCGCTCCCTGTTGGGCCCGGAGCGGGTGCGCCTCGTCCGCGGGAGTTAACGATGGGTACGTCAGCCCTCGAATTCGAAAAACCGCTCGCTGAGTTGGAGAAGCAGATTGAGGAAGTCCGCAAAGTCGCCGAAGAGCAGAAGCTCGACGTCGACCAGCAGATTGCCCCGCTGCAAGCCAAGCTCGGCGAATTGCGTCGTGAGGTTTACAAGAATCTCACGCCGTTGCAGCGCGTGCAGGTGGCGCGCTCAGCGCGTCGTCCCTTCACGCTCGACTATCTGCGTCTGTCGTTCAGCGACTTCGTGGAGCTCCACGGCGATCGCGCGTTTAAGGATGACCCAAGCATCGTTGGCGGTTGGGCGCGGCTCGATGGTGAGACCGTGATGGTCATCGGCCATCAGCGCGGCCGCGACACGAAAGAGAATCTCCACCGCAACTTCGGCATGCCGCATCCGGAGGGCTATCGCAAGGCGCTGCGCCTGATGAAGCTCGCCGAAAAATTCCACGTGCCCATCATCACGATGATTGACACGCCAGGCGCATGGGCCGGACTCGGCGCCGAGGAACGCGGTCAGTCAGAAGCGATTGCGCGCAATTTGTTTGAGATGAGCACGCTCACTGTGCCGATCATCGCTGTGGTGATTGGCGAAGGCGGCTCGGGCGGCGCGCTCGCGCTTGGCGTCGCAGATAAGATCTTGATGTTCGAAAACTCCGTGTATTCCGTTATCACCGTAGAAGGCTGCGCGGCGATTCTCTGGAAGGACGGCAAGAGCGTGGAGATGCGCGAGAAGGCTGCGAAGTCGCTCAAGATCACCGCGCCTGATCTCGTCGATCTCAAGGTCATTGATGAGATCATCCCCGAGCCGGCCGGTGGCGCGCACGCTGACCACAACGTCACCGCGCAGTCGCTGCACGATGTACTCGTGCGCAATCTCGAAGAGCTGCGTGGCCTCAAGCCCGACAAGCTCGTGCGCAAGCGTCGTGAGAAGTATCTCAAGATGGGCGCGTTCACCGAGTGACAGCCGCTGCAGTGGCGACGCACCTGGTAGAAGTCGAGTTCAAGGGCAACCGACGGGCATTCTTCCAGTGGACTGGCGAAACACCGCCAGCGCTGAAGGCTGTCGTCGTGGTTGCTGTGGACCGCGGCGAAGATCTCGGTCGTGTGCACAGCACCGGCGATCTCGCCACCAAGCGCAAAGCCGGCACCACGCACGGCAAAGAGTCGCCCAACGAGCTCCCCAAGATCATTCGTCACGCCAAGCCTGACGAAGTAGATCGTGCCGTGCGTTTGCGCGCCGACGAACACGCGGTGCGCAAAGCCGCCATTGAGTTCTCGCGCGAGCTAAAGCTGGACCTCAAGATTAGCGACACAGAATGGCAGTGGGATCGTCGTAAGCTCACCTGCTATTTCACCGCCGAAGAGCGCGTGGATTTCCGCGAGCTTGTGCGTCGCCTCGAGAAGCGATTCTCGACGCGCGTGCACATGTGGCACATCGGTGTGCGCGACGAAGCGCGACGCCTCGACGGCATTGGCCGCTGCGGACGCCAGTTCTGCTCGGCGTCATGGTTGCCTGAGTTGCGTCCAGTGAAGTCGAGCACGGCTAAGGATCAGCGGCTCTCCACGCTGAACCCGTCGCAGATCTCGGGCACGTGTGGGCGCCTGATGTGCTGCCTGCGTCACGAGCACGAGTTCTACGTTGCTGCGCGCCGTCGCTTTCCCAAGGAAGGCAAGGTGCTCACCACGCTCGTGGGCGAAGAGAAAATCGTGAGCAACGACATCTTCCGCGATCAAGTCACGCTGCGCACCGCCGAGGGCGAGTATCGCACCGTGCCGCTCGCCCAGCTGCGCAAGGAAACTGCGCCTGGTTCTGTGCCGTCTGATGACGAAGCGACTGCGCTCTCGGGCTCGCTGCTCACGCTGCAGCGTGCGTCGCGCGACGAGCACGACGATCACGAGTCGCACGAGTCGCACGAGTCGCACGAGTCGCACGAGTCGCACGACGAGGAAGTCCCGCACGAGCCGCACACTGACGAAGTGGACGTGCATGACGAGCCCGCGCCTGCCGCACGAGCAGCAGACGCAAACGCGCCAGCCGCTCCAGCAGCAGAAGGCGAAGAAGAGAAGAAGCGCCGTCGTCGTCGCGGACGCCGCGGTGGACGTCGCGGGCGTGGTGGTGCGCCAGGTGCCCCAGGGGCACCCGGTGCTCCTGGTGATTCTGGCGATTCCAACAACACTCCGACGACCGACGGCTGATCGTGGCTCGCTTCTATCTCACCTGCGCCATTGACTACGCCAACGGCGAGCCGCACCTCGGCCACGCGCTCGAGAAGATCGGCGCCGACGCCGTCTGCCGCTTTCATCGCCAGCTCGGCGACGATGTGTGGTTCCTCATCGGCATGGACGAGCACGGCCAGAAAGTCGCGCAGACGGCAGAGAAGGCGGGCCTCGCACCGCAGGCGTTTGTTGATCATATCGCCGAGAAGTTCACCGCGATGTGGCAGCGTCTCAACATCTCGCACGATCAGTTCATGCGCACCTCTGCCGCCGAGCACCACGCGGCAGTAACGACGTTGCTCGAGCGCATTTTTGCGACGAGCCCCGATGATTTTTACGAGCGCACGTACACTGGCATGTATTGCGTCGGCTGCGAGAGCTTTAAGCAGCCTGCCGATGTCGTCGACGGAAAGTGCGCGCTGCATCTCACACGCACGCTCGAAGAAGTCACCGAGCGCAATTGGTTTTTCCGTCTCTCGCGCTACA
>JAYUWY010000048.1:0-2216 GCA_043753285.1 Gemmatimonas sp.
GGAGCACGCGCGCCAAATATCCAGCAGCGCGACTCATCAGGAAGCGATTCAAAAGGAACGATCGGCATACTGAAAATTAAACAGGACGGAAGACTAAAGACGGAAGGATAATTAATCCCGTGTGCGCTAAAGGATTCCCAGTTCGAACCTGAGCGCGCTGGCGAGTGTGGGATGTGCGAACCGGAAGCCCGATTTCTCGAGCACCTTTGGCAATGCACGCTGACTGGCGAGAATCGTCCCGCGGGCCATCTCGCCGAATAGCGTCGTCAATGCAAACGCCGGCACGGGAAACAGATTCGGCCGCCCGAGCACACGCGCGAGAGTCTCCGCGAACGTCGCTCCAGTCACAGGTTCTGGACTCACCAAGTTCACGGCGCCCGTCACCGACTCCGTTTGCAGCGCGTGATGCACCGCGCCAATCCAATCTTCGCGACTGATCCAGCTCATCCACTGCGTACCATCGCCGAGTTTGCCACCGACGCCCGCTTTGAACGGCAGCACCATCTTGGCAAGCGCACCACCCGCGGGATTCAACACGATGCCCGTGCGCAGATGCACGACGCGCACGCCTGCTTCAGACGCGGCGCGCGTCTCGCGCTCCCACTCAATTCCTACCTCGCCGAGGAAGTCGTCGCCGAGCGCGGAGGATTCGTCGAGCACGTCGGCAGCGCGACTCCCGTAGATGCCCACTGCGCTGCCACTCAAGAGCACCTTCGGCTTCACCGTCATGCGCGCGATGGTTTGCGCAACGAGACGCGTGCTCTGCACTCGACTCTCGCGAATCTCACGGCGCCACGCATCCGTCCAACGCTCCGCGACCGATGCGCCCGCGAGATGAATCACCGCGTCCACGCCATCAAACGCGTGCGGATCGAGCACGCCACGCGCAGGATCCCACGAAAAATCATTGCCCGCACCGCGACCAATGCGCACGACGCTGTGCCCACCCGTCGTCAAGAACGCCGCGAGCGCGCCGCCGAGGAATCCTGACGCGCCAGTGATCGCAATGCGCAGGCGTCCGCGCGAGCTAAACGCAGCGTGACGCTCCAAGTCCATGCGCGTGAGCGCATGACGCCAGTGCAACAAGCGCGTAAGCCGCTCGCGTGTGAACCATCCGGCCACGGCGTCGCCGAACGGCGGTAACGGCAGCGCAAACGTAATGTGATCATCCATCACGCTTGTGCCGTCGGCCACCGGCTCCGTGCGATGAATGTGTTCCCAGTGCGCGAATGGTCCACGGCGTTGCACATCGCGAAACTCGCGCCCCTTCACATAGCCGACGTGCTCCATCTCCCACGTCGTCGTGAGCGGACCCACTGGAATACCGAGCGTCACGCGCGAGCCATCGGTAATGCCGCCACTGCGCGACACCACCTTTGCCGGCATAAAGCCAGGCGTCAATCGCTCAAACGCACCCGCACGCTCATGCCACGCAAACAGCGCATCAGCGCTCACCGGCATCGGCGAGCGCAACTGCACTACGGAGTGTCCACCAGTTTCCACAGGTACCACGATGCCACCGTTCTATAAGGAGCCCACTTCGCACCAATCTTCGCCACGCGCTCTGGCTTGGGATGCGCGCGCAATCTGTACAATCGCTTCACCGCTGTTTGCACCGCGAGATCTAGCGTCGGCAGCACGTCAGGACGCCCAAGCCGAAACATCAAGAACATCTGCGCCGTCCATTCGCCCACACCGCGCACCGCCGTCAGCGTTTCAATCACTTCGCGATCGGCCATCGCGTCCACGCTTTGCAACGGCACGCGCCCAGTCTTCACGTCTTTTGCTAAACCAAGCAAATACTCGGCCTTACGCTCGGACAAGCCGACACCGCGCAAAACAGGCTGCTTCACTTTGAGCAGTTCGGCGGGCTCCGGCGAGCGTCCGCCAAACAAGTGTTCAAACCGCGAGTGAATCGTCCCCGCCGCCTTCCCGCTCAACTGCTGATACACGATAGAACGCGCTACTGCGGCAAAATGGGTCCCCGCGCGCTCGGTGGTGAGACCGCACGGACCGCTCTTGGCGATCCAGTTCCCGAGGATGGGGTCGGCAGCGCTCAAATGCGCGATAGCTTTTGCGTGGCGTGGAGGCATCACTCGAAGTTACCTTCGTCCCCACAATGGCCACCATCCTCTACGTGGATGACGAACCCGCCGTGGGGCTGCTACTCGGTCATATGATCGAGCAGGCAGGCCATCACGCGATTGGCGCCAAGT
>JAYUWY010000049.1:0-2214 GCA_043753285.1 Gemmatimonas sp.
GAATGTCGTGATGTCGCGGCGTTCTGCGCAGTAGGGAGTGGATGACAACCATTTGCCAGGATGAGACCATGATACCCGATCGTCGCGAGTTTCTCGACAAGCTTGCTGTAGGTGCCGTCGCCGTAGGCGGCGTCGCGCTCGGCCTCTCGGCCCTGCCGCGCGACCTGTCCGCGTCGCCCACGTTTCATACGTCGGACTATGACGTGCGCTGGCCGTCGCGGCTCACCGGCCGCGTGCGCTCCGTGTTTGATGTTCCGGAAGTTGAAAGCGGCTACGGTGTGTGGCGTGCGTCACTGTGGGCGCGCCAGTTTGAGATGGAACTCGGCATTCCCGCGGCTCAGCTCTCCACCGCACTCGTGCTGCGCCACAACGCCATCGTGCTGGCCATGCAGCAATCGTTTTGGGATCGCTACGGCCTCGCCGAGATCTCCAAGGCCACGCATCCGCTGACGGGGGAGCTCACCAAGCGCAATCCCGCGCTGCTCGGTGCGGCCGATGGTATGGGCGCGCCCTACGATTCGTTTGCGCTCGAGCCGTTTATGGCGCGCGGCGGCGTGATTCTCGCCTGCGATCTCGCGCTGCGCGATCTCATCGCGGTGGTGGCGAAGGCCGACAGCGTGAACGAAGCCACGGCGCGTTCGCGCGCGATTGCTGGCCTCGTGCCGGGCGTCGTGCTGCAGCCGTCTGGTGTGTTTGCCGTGCTGCTCGCGCAGCACGAGAAGCAGACGATGTATATCCGGGCGAGCTAAGTCAGCCCTGCAGGCGGTACACGGAGACGACGGTGTCCCCAAAGTCCAAGCGCTTTGCGCCATTCAGGAGCGAGTGTGCACGCTGGTGTTCGCACACCAGCACCTGGGCAAAGCGCTTGGTCTGCCACGACGTGATGATGTGGTCGAGCATTTTTGACCCGTAGGGCGGATCCACAAACACCATATCGTACGACCCTTCGTTGAGCGCGGCGGCGAAGGGGACGGCGTCCTTCTTGAAGACGCGCGTGCGCTCTTTCAGACGCAACGTCGCAATGTTGGCTTTGAGCGCGTGCAAGCTCGCGGGGCGCGTCTCAACAAAGTCGCAGCGCTTGGCGCCGCGCGAGATCGCCTCAAGGCCAAGCGCTCCCGTGCCCGCGAACAAATCAAGGAGTGTCAGATCCGCGAGTTCTTTCTTGAGGTGTTCCATAATCCCCACGCGCACGAGCTCCGCGGTGGGGCGCACGCGGAAGTCCGCCGGCGATGTGAGGTCTCGATTGGCAAACTTGCCGCCGACAATGCGCATTACTGGTCCGGAGGATGGGCTACCGGAAGATAGTCGGTGCGCTCACTGCACGAGGTGCAACGTGAGCGCCTGCTTCATTCTCGCCCAGGTGCTCGGGGTGAGCACGCGCTCGGGCTTCACGTCCGCATCCTTCGCTTGATCAAGAATCGCCAACGAGCGCGCTTCCGGCTCGGGATGCGTGGACAACCAACGCAAATACGTCGCAGGGTCGCGGCCTGTCTGGCCCAACCGATACGTGAGGTCGCCAAACGGCGTGGGATCAATCCGCGCTTCGATCAACAAGTCCACCGCGCGCCGATCCGACTCGGATTCCAAGCGCCGGTCATACGCCGTGGACGACAAACTCTGCAGCACTTGCTGCACCATGTCCGCCCCGCCGCCGGTGCTCGACGAGATCAGCACCGCGAGGCCAATCTCCTTCGCCAACTTGTTCAACACATGACGCCCTTCGATGTGCGCGTACTCGTGGCCAATCACACCCGCGAGTTCGGATTCGTTCTGCACCTCGTTCAGCAGGCCCGTGGTGATGAGCATGCGGCCATCCGGCAGGGCAAACGCATTTACTTCGCGGTCGCGCACCACGTACACGCGCACGGGGCACGCTGTGTCGCCTGCGGCCACGCAGAGGCGGCGCAGCAGCGTATCCAGTGGCGCGGTGAGTGCCGGATCGCGATCAATATCCGAGCTGCGGCTCACGTACTCCCACACCGCTTTGCCCACCTGCGCCTCGGTGGCATCCGCGGCGCGCTCGACGCGCAGCAGCGTCATCCAGTCCACCTGCGCCAGTCCAAACCACAGCGCAAAGAACGATCCGACGAGCGTCAGCCCGTGCAGCAGAATCTTGGTCATCTCACGGCCTCACGATGGCGTCAGTGAGCGGTCCAAACAGCTTCCAGTACACGTGATGCCCTTTGCGCGTCTGAATCGCCGACCGCACGGTCA
>JAYUWY010000050.1:0-2209 GCA_043753285.1 Gemmatimonas sp.
TCGCGCCGCACGATGGCGACGATGAAGCAGAACCTGTTCTGGGCCTTCATCTACAATGTGGTCGGCATTCCGATTGCGGCTGGCGTCCTGTATCCGGCATTCGGTCTGCTGCTCACGCCGGTGCTGGCGAGCGCCGCGATGGCGTTCAGCTCCGTGAGCGTCGTGATGAACTCGCTGCGACTGCGCGGAGCGAAGATCGTGTAGTCCGCGGGGAACTCAGTCACGCTGCGTCGGATTGAATAGGGACGGGGGGTATGCTACATTCCTCTGCGTCCCTATTCGTTTTGGAGCGATTGATGGCGAAAGCAACACTACCGGCAGCGTGTTCTTGCGGTGTTCACGAAGTCACGGACGGACGAAAGGCCGTCGCGGTGGACCCCGATATCAAGGAGAGCAACCTCAAGCGGCTCCGCCGAGTTGAGGGGCAGGTGCGCGGCTTGCAGAAGATGATCGAAGAGGATCGCTACTGCGCCGACATCCTCACGCAAATCTCGTCGGTGCAAGAAGCGCTGCGCTCAGTCAGCCGCGAGCTAATGCGCAATCATCTCAAACATTGCGCAACGCACGCCATCAAGAGCAGTGATGCCGACGCAGAGGTGATGTACGACGAGTTGGTCAACATGATCTATAAAAGCAGCAGGTAACCATGGAATTCGGACTCTACACATTCGTTGAAAACACGCCGGACGTTCACGGCAAGCTGCTCGCTCCCGAGCAGCGCATCGCGCATTTGCTCGAGGAAGCGCAGCTCGCCGATGAAGTGGGCCTCGACGTGTTTGGCGTCGGCGAGCATCACCGCGCCGACTATCTCGCGAGCACGCCGGCGGTGTTGCTCGCGGCAATTGCTGCGCGCACGAAGCGCATTCGGCTCGGCAGCGCCGTGACCGTGCTGAGCTCGGACGATCCCGTGCGGGTGTTCCAGGAATTCTCCACGCTCGACCTCATCAGCAACGGTCGCGCGGAGATCATTGCGGGGCGTGGCAGCTTTATCGAGAGCTTCCCGCTGTTTGGCTATGATCTCACGAACTACGACGAGTTGTTCACGGAGAAGCTCGATCTCCTGCTCGAGCTCACGAAGGAAGAGCGTGTGACGTGGAAGGGACGTCATCGCGCGCCGCTGAAGGATCAGCCCGTGTTTCCGCGCCCGTTGCAGTCCACGCTTCCCGTGTGGATTGCCGTTGGTGGAACGCCACAGTCGGTGATTCGTGCGGCGATGCTTGGGCTTCCCATGGCGCTCGCGATTATCGGTGGCGGACCTGATCGGTTTCGTGACTACACGGAGCTGTACCGCGACACGTGGCAGAAGGCGGGCCATAATCCGGCGAAGCTGCAGCTGAGCATCAACTCGCACGGATTCATCGCCGACACCACGGCAAAGGCCGCAGAACTCGCGTGGCATCCCTATCAGTTGCAGATGGGGAAGATTGGACGCGAGCGCGGATGGCCGCCGCCGACGAAACATCAGTTTGACGCGGAGCGTTCGCCCAAGGGTGCCGTGTTCATCGGCGATCCGCAGGCGATCATCGACAAGATCCTGTGGGAGCACGAGCTCTTTGGCATGACGCGCTTCACGATGCAGATGAGCGTCGGCACGATGCCGCACAATGAGATGCTGCGTTCCATTGAGCTCTACGGAACAGTCGTCGCTCCGGCAGTTCGCAAGGCAATTGGAAGCGGAGTGGTCGCCGCGGTGTGATATTTCGCTCGCGATGAACCGACTGCACACTGCACTTCTCGTAGGAACTCTTCTGCTCCCGTCCCGCGCGCTCACCGCGCAAGGCGTGGAGCAGATGTCGGTTACGGGCGCCCAGGCGCCGCGCAGCACCAAAGTGGTGCGCGCGGTGGGTTTCGTATTCCTCGGGGCCACCTGGGGACAGGTGACGCACTCACCTGAACTATGGCCGCGCACCGTGAGCGGCTACGGTCAGCGTCTGGCCGATGGCACGGGCATGGTGATCGTCGCGCAAACCACGGGCTCAATCCTCGCCGCGCAGTTGGATTATCGCGGCGATGCGGTGCTGTGCCCGCGTGATCGGCTTGTCGGATGCGCAGTGACGGCGACGTTTACGGCGTTCAATCGCCGCGGTGAGCGCCGTCCCAATTATCCAAAACTCGTCGGACTCACTGCAGGAACGGCCGCTTCGCTCCTGTGGCGCCCTGAGCGCCGAGACAACGGCGAGGCTTGGTCGATGGCACTCACGCGCATTGG
>JAYUWY010000051.1:0-2208 GCA_043753285.1 Gemmatimonas sp.
TTGATTGAGAAAGATGGGTCGCTCGTGCCCGCGCGCGCGGCGAGCATCGTGCATCAGACGGGTGACGCGCTGCAGGTCGCGCATGACGCGGGCATCGTGCATCGCGATTTGAAGCCCGACAACATCATGGTCACGAAGAATCGCGACAACACGGATCTCGTGAAGGTCGTGGACTTCGGCATCGCGAAGGCGAGCTCGAGCGACGCGCAGAAGGTGACGAAGACCGGACTCGTGGTCGGCACGCCCGAGTACATGAGTCCCGAGCAGTTGGCCGGTGATAAGCTCGATGGCCGCAGCGACATCTATTCGTTGGGCCTCGTGGCGTTCAATTGCCTGACGGGCAAGTTGCCGTTCCCGAGCGAGACGGCGCAGGAAGCGATGATCATGCGCCTTACGGATCGGCCGCGCACGTTGGCGGAGATTCGTCCTGATAAGGAGTGGCCGGAGGCGCTGCAGGAAGTGATGGACAAGGCGCTCGCGCGCGATGCGGCGGAGCGGTATCAGAGTGCGGCGCAGTTTGGGCGCGATTTTGCGGCGGTGGTGGCCGAGATGCCGGCGACGCAGGCGGCTGAAGGTGCGACGCAGGTGATTGGGGCGATGTCTGCGGGCGCGAAGACGGCGCCGGTGGCTGCGGTGCCGAAGACGCGCATGGAGCCGTCTAAGAAGTCCCCGGCTGCGGGCTCGGCGCCGGTGGCGGTGGCGAAGAAGTCGGCGATGGTGCCGATCATCGGTGGCGTGGCGCTCGTGGCTGCGGCTGCGGTCGGCCTGTTCGTGACGAAGCCATGGTTGCCGGACCCGGCGCCTGGTGGTACCGACACCACGGTCGTAGCGACCTCTCCGCCGGGAGACACGACGACGCCCGCGGCGAATCCGGGCGGGGTGACGCCGACGAGCAATCCGGTGAACCCTGGAACGAATTCGCCTCGTACGGAGCCACAACCGACGCGGCCGCCAGCTACGGTGCCAACGCGGCCGGACCCGAGCACGACTCCACCGTCTGGTAACTCCGCGACTCAAACCATTGCCACTTGGAAGACGCGCCTCGAAGCGAACATCGAGGAACCCGACGACGCGAAGGCAGCCAGCGTGGCGCGCAATGCAGTGCGCGAGCTTTCTGCGCTTCTTCCTTCGTTAACGGGACTAGATCGCGACGATGCTCATTTCGCACTTTTGCTAGCCAATTACACGCTGCAAGCGGATGAAGAGGTTTGCCGGCTGGGGGCGCTCGTCGCCAATTCGCGACTGCTTTCGGCGGAGGCGAAGACTGGCGCCGCAACAATGCGAAGGTCGAGCAACTGCCAGTGACACAAATCACCATGCTTGTCAGCCTGAGTCCCTCGCGCCTGCCACAGCTGACCTGTAACTTCACCGTGTCGCGTTCCACTTCACCTCGCACCCGCGCCTCGTGACGGGATCTTCCACTCCATCCGGCAACGTCACGGTCCACGTCTTCGGACGCACGGACGTCGGCCGTACGCGTGAGCATAACGAAGACACGTTTGCCGTCGCCGACCTCACGACGTTCAACGCGTCGCTGCAGCCGGAAGTCCGCACACACATCTGCGGTCCGCGCGGCTCGTTCTTCATGGTCGCCGACGGAATGGGTGGCGCCGCGGCCGGTGAAGTCGCCTCGCAGATGGCGGTGGACACCATCCTCGCCGAACTCGACGCACGCTGGCGCAATGCGCAGACGTCTGACGCGGAGACGTTCGCACACTCGTTGCGCGCCTCCACCGAAACGGCGAACGCCAAGATTCATCACTACGCCGCCACGCATCCTGAAAATCGCGGCATGGGCACCACTGCGACCATCGCAGGATTGCTCGGCGACAATCTGTTTCTCTGCCAAGTCGGCGACTCGCGCGGCTACATCGTGCGCAGCGGCGTCGCGATTCAGATTACAAAAGACCAGTCGTTGATGCAGAAGCTGATCGAGGCGGGCGAGATGACGCCCGAGGAAGCCGAAGTCAGCGAACGCCGCAACATCATTCTGCAGGCGCTGGGACCGGAGCCGAAGATCAAGGTGGATCTCACGTCGCAGCAGGTGATGCAGGGCGACGTGCTGATTCTCTGCTCTGACGGACTCTCGGGCCAAGTGCGCTCGAACGAAATCGCGGAGATCGTCACCACGTCAGCAGATCTTGTGGACGTGTGCAAGCGTCTCATCGATTTGGCGAACGAGAACGGTGGACCGGACAACATCACCGT
>JAYUWY010000052.1:0-4384 GCA_043753285.1 Gemmatimonas sp.
GTGTTGGTGACGCCGTTGTTGCTGCCAGAATCCACCGGACGCGAGCTCGCGCAGCAGATTCGGTCGCTGCATCCGGAAGTGCGTGCGATTTATACGTCGCCAGTCGTTGGCGGAGGAGTCGGACCGCTGGGGCCGATGGATGCCCTGCTCACGACTCCATTTACGGCCGGCGAGTTGCTCACGGCCACCCATCTCCTCCGCGCGCTCGGCTGAGCGCGCGGAGTCACTCACGCGTCGTCGAAGTCGTCGGCGCGGCGTGTGTCCATCAGGTCACGTTCGCGCGCGTCGGGATCGAACACGGCGAGGATTTTGATGTTCTCGCCTGCGTAGCAATCGAAGGCCTTGCCGGTGCCACGCTTGATCGAAATCTCGTGTCCATCCTCAAAGCGGAGGACGGCCGTCGGGAACTCGTTATTGACGTACTGCTTGCGGAGCTTCTTCGCGGGCGCGGGCATCGGGAGGGGGCAGGCGTTTGGGTAGTGCAACGTCTCTATAGCGAAGCTACGCCGCTGCGAGACGAGGCGAAAGGGTCAGGTGACGGTCGGACGAGAATTTTCGAAGGCCTTCCACGCGTTCGTGGCGAGGATGTCGTCGATCTCCCCTACTACGCGCGAAACTTCCTCGTCCGTTGAGTAGAAGTGCGGCGCGACGCGAATTCCTGCGCCCGGGCGGTAGTCAATCACGATGTTGCGTGCGAGCAACGCCTGCGCCACCTCGGCGCCGTGCGGCACGTCGAAGGCCACGGTGCCACCGCGACGCGCGGGATCGCGCGGAGCGTGCACGCGGTAGCCGCGCGCATCGGCGAGCGCGATGAGTGCTGCCGTCTGCCGCTGACTCTTTGCGCGCACGTTTTGCATTCCGGCTTCCGCGACGATTCGTGGACCTTCTGTCGCGGCGTACAGTGACGGCACCGTGGGCGTGCCACCGAGCCAACGCCAGATGCCATCGGCGGGCACCATCTTGCCGTCAAAGGCAAATGGATGTTTGTGCGCCTGCCATCCCGTGAGAGCTGGGGCAAATCGTGCGCTCGCGGCGGGACTGGCGTACACGAAGCAGCCGCCCGGGCCACCGCAGAGCCACTTCAACACGCCGCCTGTGAGGAAATCCACCTTTGAGGCTTTGACGTCAACGGGAATCACGCCAACAGAGTGATACGCGTCGAGCGAGACCACCGCGCCCATCGCGTGCGAATGCGCCACCAGCGTGTCGGCGTCGAGGATATACGCGGACTTAAACAGCACGTGGCTCACGCAGACGAGTGCGGTGCGTTCAGTGATGGCGGCGTGCAGCGCGGCTTGATCAATCGAGATGCCGTCGGTGCTTGGCACAACAACGACGCGTGCGCCAAACTTGGGCGCGAGCTGTTCAATGGCGTAGCGCACACTCGGGAAATCGAGCTCGGTCATCACGACCGTGTCACGATCCTTCGTGAACGTCATCGCGCTGAGAATCGTCGCCTGCGCCATCGTCACGGTGGGCACGATGGCCACTTCACGCGGCGAAGCGCCGATGAGCGGCGCGACTACATCGCCGACCGTGACCGGCATCTCCCACCAGCCCTTGGCCCACGCGCGCACGCCGTGCGTCTTCCACGCATCGGCGTATTCCTGCAGCCGCGCGGAGACGCCACGCGGCATTGCGCCGAGCGAGTTGGACACCAAGTACGTGCAGGTGTCTAGGATGGGGAACTCGTCGCGGAAACGAAGCAGTGAGTCAGTCATTGCTAAGAAGTTACGCATCCGGCCAGCGCGACTCCAGCCACGTGTACAGCGACGGGAGCACAAAGAGCGTGAGTACCGTGGAGGTAATGAGCCCACCGATGACCACCGTAGCCAACGGACGCTGCACTTCGGCGCCCATGCCTGTGGAAATGGCCACGGGCAAGAAGCCGATGCTCGCCACGAGCCCCGTCATCAACACGGGACGCATGCGTTGCAACGATCCTTCACGCGCGGCGGCTTCGGGTGCATAGCCGTCTCGACGGAAACGCTGAACGGTGCTGAGCAAGACGAGTCCGTTGAGCACCGCAACACCGGCGAGCGCGATGAATCCGATGGACGCAGAGACCGAGAGGTGCAACCCGCGCACCCACAGCGCGAACACACCACCGACCGCCGCAAACGGAAGATTCACCAACACCAAGCTCGCCAATCGCCACGAGCGCAATGATGCGGTAAGCAGCAACGCGATCAACGCGATCGCCACAGGCACCACGAAGCGCAGACGACTCATTGCCCGGCGTTGATTCTCAAACTGTCCGCCGTACTCCAAGAACACGCCAGGAGGCAGTTTCACATCGCGTGCGATTGCAGCCTGCGCTTCTGCCACGAAGCCACCAAGATCGCGTCCCACGACATTTGCTTGCGCGAGCACGAAGCGCTGCGCGCGCTCACGACTCACCTGCACTGGGCCTGGTTCCTCACGAATGCGGGCGAGTTGACCCAGCGGCACACGCGCTCCCGACGGCGAAGGCACGGCGATTGCGGCAATCGCCTCCGACGACGCGCGCAGCTCGTCGGGATAGTACACCGCGATATCCACGGCATAGTTGCCTTCAACAATCGTCGCGACGGGTCGACCACCGACCGCAGTCTCGAGCGCTTCCTGCACTTCACTCACAGGAATTCCATACCGCGCCATCGCGCCGCGATCGAGATGCACGTTGAGGTAGCCCTGCCCTTCTGTTGCTTCCACCAACACGTCTGCCGCACCCGGCACGCGCTGCAACACTGCTGCCACGCGTTCGGCGACTTCCAAGTCCACATCCGCGTCGTCGCCAAACACCTTCACGGCGAGATCGGCGCGCACTCCAGAAATCAGTTCGTCGAGTCGCATCGCCATCGGCTGCGTCATGCCAATCGCTACTCCGGGCACGCGCGCACTCAATCGCGCGTCGAGTTCGGCCACGAGCGAATCCTTTGTCACTCCGTCGCGCCATTCACTGCGCGGCTTGAGCATCACAAAGACGTCGGCCTGATGCACACCCATCGCATCGGAGCCAATCTCCGGGCGTCCCACGCGACTCACCGCAATCGCGACTTCGGGAGACTCGCGCACGGCGCGCTCGACTTCCTTCTGCATCGCGAGTGACGCCGACAGCGCGATGGCCGGATCTCGCACCACTTCGATGAGAATGGATCCTTCGTCGAGCTCCGGCACGAACTCTGTGCCGAGTCGCGGCACGAGCAACATCGTCGAGGCGAAGACGGCCACCGCAACTGCGACAGTGCGGCCCGGATGCGGCATCACGATGTCGAGTACGCGTGAGTAAATGCGCTCCAACCACGCAGCAAGGCGTCGCGCAAATCCCGACTCCGTGGCGCCGTGACGAAACATCCACGTGCCAATCGCTGGCACCGCAACGAGCGCAAGCAACAAGCTGCCAAACAACGCCATCGCAATCGTCAGCGCCATCGGACGGAACATGCGCGCTTCGAGTCCCTGCAGGCTCAGCACCGGCAGATACACGATCAAGATGATGAGCACGCCGAATGCAATCGGACGTCCAACATCTCGCGCGGCAGCGAGCAGCGTGCGTCGCGCCGTAAGCTCGTCGGTTGCCTTCCCGTCCGCCGCGTCGCGGTGCAACGTGCGCACAAACTGCTCGGCCATCACCACGGAGCCGTCGACAATCATGCCGAAGTCGATGGCGCCGAGACTCATCAAGTTCGCCGAGAGCCCAAGCCAACGCATACCGAGAAACGCGCACAACAGCGAGAGCGGAATCGTCGCGGCCACCAAGAGCGCCGCGCGCACGTTGCCGAGAAACAACAACAAGACGGCGATGACCAGCACGCCGCCTTCAATGAGATTGATCTTCACCGTGCCAAGCGTGGCGTCTACAACGTCGGACTGGTCGTAGTAGCTGAGCACGCGCACGCCGTCTGGCATCGCCGCGTTGATGGCAACGAGGCGATCGCGCACACGCGCCGCGACTTCGCGCGAATTCTCGCCGCGCAGCATCATCACGATGCCGCTGACAATCTCGCCTTCGCCGTCCTTGGACACCGCACCCTGTCGCACTTCGGGACCAAAGCGCACGTCAGCGACGTCGCCGATGAGCACCGGCACACCGCCGGCGCTCGCGCGAATCACCGTGCGCTGCAAATCCTCAAGCGACGTCGCTTGGCCCAGTCCGCGCAGGATGAACTGCTCGTCATTGTGCTCGAGGTAACCACCGGCCGCGACGGCAGAGTTGGATTCCACCGCAGTCACAACATCGTGCAACGTGAGCCCGAAGCTCACCAAACGTTCCGGGCGCACCACCACCTGCGCCTGACGTACCAATCCACCAAACGAGTTGATTTCTGTCACGCCGGTCACGTTGCGCAGCTGCGGCCGCACGATGCGATCATGCAGCGTGCGCGCATCCATCAAACTCATG
>JAYUWY010000053.1:0-4383 GCA_043753285.1 Gemmatimonas sp.
AAGCCCTCAGAGCGGCGCTGAAGGCCGGTGCGGTGGCCGTTGGCGAGTGCGGACTCGACTATCACTACGATCACTCGCCCCGCGATCGTCAGCGGCGCGCCTTTGCTGACCAACTGGCGCTCGCTGCGGAGTTCAAACGTCCCGTGGTTGTGCACACGCGCCAGGCCGAAGAAGACACTATCGCGATGATTCGCGAAGCGGGCGCCGCTGGAATCCGTGGCGTGCTGCATTGCTTCACGGGCTCACCCGCGCTCGCCGACGCTGGGCTCGAAGCCGGCTGGTGTATCTCCTACGCCGGCATCGTCACGTTCAAGAAGTGGGATGGCGACGAAACACTGCGTCGCGTGCCTACCGATCGCTTGCTCGTCGAGAGTGACAGTCCGTATCTCGCGCCCGTGCCCAATCGCGGCAAGCGCAACGAGCCGTCCTGGTGCGCGTATACCGTGCAACGGCTCGCTGCCGCGCGCGGCGTGACAGCGGACGAAATGGGGGCCGCGGTGACCGCAAATGCCCGCCGACTCTTCGCGCTTTCCTGACTAGGTTTCCAACGCGTTCCACCCAACCCGCAACTGAGGTGTAGGATTCGCTGATGAGCGTCCCATCTGACATCGAAATCGCCCAAGCGGCGAAGCTCCGTCCCATCGTGGACGTTGCCGCCGACATCGGCCTCTCTCCAGACGACATCGACCTCTACGGCAAGTACAAAGCCAAGGTCTCGCTCGAGCTCGCCACGCGTCCTGCGAAGGGCAAGCTCGTGCTCGTCACCGCCATCAATCCCACACCGGCAGGCGAAGGCAAGACCACCACGTCGGTGGGTCTCGCGCAGGCGTTGCGCCGACTCGGCAAGAACGCGATTCTCTGCATTCGCGAGCCATCGCTCGGCCCAGTGTTTGGCGTGAAGGGTGGAGCTGCCGGCGGCGGATACTCGCAGGTACTGCCGATGGACGACATCAACCTGCATTTCACGGGTGACTTCCACGCCATCAGTTCGGCGCATGCGCTGCTCGCCGCGCTGCTCGATAACCATCTCCAGCAGGGCAACGCGCTGAATATCGATCCGCGCCGCATCACGTGGCCGCGCACAATCGACATGAACGACCGCGCGCTGCGCAAAGTCATCATCGGACTCGGCGGACCCGCCGAAGGTGTCGTGCGCGAAGAGCGCTTCGTCATCATTCCGGCGTCCGAAGTCATGGCCATTGTCGCGCTGGCCACGAGCGCGGCCGACCTCGAAGAGCGACTCGGCAACATCATCGTCGGCTCCACGTACGGTGCCGACCGCAAGCCGATTTACGCGCGTGATTTGAAGGCGCACGGTCCGATGTCGATGCTGCTCAAGGACGCGATTCGTCCCAATCTCGTGCAGACGATTGAAGGCGGTCCCGCCTTCGTGCACGCTGGTCCGTTCGGCAACATCGCGCACGGTTGCAACTCCATTCTCGCCACGCGCGCCGCTCTCGCGGTGGGCGACATCGTCGTCACCGAAGCTGGTTTCGGTTCCGACCTCGGCGCAGAAAAGTTCTTTGACATCAAGTGCCGCTTCGGCGGACTCAAGCCCGAAGCCGCGGTGCTCGTCGCCACGATTCGCGCACTCAAGATGAACGGCGGCGCGAAGAAGACGGAACTCGCGAAGGAAGACTTGCCGGCGCTCGAGAAGGGCGTCGTGAATCTCGAGCACCACATTCAGAACGTACGTCAGTTCGGTATGGAGCTCGTCGTCGCGCTGAACCGTTTTCACACGGACACCGACGCAGAAATTGCGATGGTCACCGCGGCCGCCTCGAAGGCCGGCGCGCGTGTGGCGCTCAGCGAAGTGTTCGCGAAGGGCGGTGCAGGTGGCGAAGCCGTCGCCAAGGAAGTGCTCGACATTCTTGCGAAGGGCGGGTCCAAGTTCGCGCCGATCTACGACGCGAAGCGCCCCATCAAGGAGAAGATCGACACCATCGTGCGCAAAGTGTACGGCGGCGACGGCGTGGAGTTCAGCGCCAAGGCGGATCGCGCAATTGCGTATCTCGAAAGCATTGGCCTCGGGGAGACGCCGGTGTGTATGGCGAAGACGCAGTACTCGCTCTCCGACGACGCCACGAAGTTGGGTCGTCCCACTGGCTTCAAGATCACGATCAACGATGTGTATCCCGTCGCGGGCGCCGGATTCATTGTCGCGCAGTGCGGCGAAATCATGACGATGCCCGGACTGCCGAAGGTGCCGGCCGCCGAAGGGATGCGCGTGCTTCCTGACGGCTCCATCGTGGGCCTTTCCTAACTTCTGAAAACATGCCGAATTCCGTAAAGCTCATCAGCACGTCGGCCGCTCCGGCCGCGATTGGTCCATACTCGCAGGCCACTGTCGCCGGTGGATTCCTTTTCACGGCCGGTCAGATTCCGCTCGATCCCAAGTCGGGCGAGATCGTGGCAGGTGATGTTGTGCCGCAGACGGAGCAGGTGCTGGCGAATCTCGCCGCCGTGCTCGCCGAAGCGGGCGCGTCATGGGGCGATGTGGTAAAGACCACAGTATTCCTCACCGACATGGCGGACTTCCCGCGCTTCAACGAGATCTATGCGCGCGTGCTTGGTGCGGCGCGCCCGGCTCGCTCCACGGTGCAGGTGAGCGCACTGCCGCGCGGCGTGAACGTTGAAGTGGAACTCGTCGCGAAGTTGCGCAACTGAACATGGCACATCGCCGACTCGCGGTGATGGTGGCGGCGCTGCTCCTTGGAGCAGCGCCGCTTGCCGCACAGTCGGCGCTTGAGACACGCGCGGGTGTGACGCGCGATGCTGTGACCCGCGCGCCCATCACACCGGGACGTGCGTTCCTCTCGTCGTTGTTGGTGCCAGGCACCGGCCAAGCAGCGCTCGATCGCCCGTACGCTGGCGGCGTGTTCATGCTGCTCGAAGTCATGTCGCTGACGATGATGCACCGCGCGTCAGAAGATCTGAGTCTCGCACGGAGCTTCTCGCGCGACTCGATGCCACTCACGTATCAAACGGATCCAGTGACTGGCGTCGTGGCCATCGATTCGCTCGGAAATCCGGTCGTGACGTCGTGGCAGGGTTCCAAGTATTCGCGCGGTATCGTGCGCGCGCGTCGGCTCCACCTCGAAGATTGGGTGGCGGTGTTGTTTTTCAATCACCTGTTCGCAGGCGCGGATGCGTATGTGGCCGCGCACCTGTGGGACTTGCCAGAGAAAGTCGCCGTGCTGCGCACGCCAGACGGTCACACGCGCGTCGGCCTCACGCTGCGATTCGGACGTCCGTCGCGGCGCTAAGCGCGCGAGAGTGCTTGTTCTTCCGTCACACCGGCCGCACTCCAGCGGCACAGCACGACGCGCTCTGGCGTGATTTTCAGAAACCGCGGGCTATCCAAGAACGCACCGGGATTCGCAAACACGCCGCGGCTCGGTCGCTCGAGCGTCGCGACGTGCGAATGCCCATAGACCAGCATCTCCGGCGCGTTGGCGCCCGCAAGCGTGGCGTGCGCCACTTTGCGCAGTCCTTCGCCGCCATCACTCGGCCGCATGTTGCGGCTCGTGTGCGAGCTCCTGAGGGCCAGAGACGTCGCCCAATTGGGATGGAGCCATCCATATGCCTTGATGGCCCAGGGATGCCGCAGAACGCGACGTAGGCGTCGGTAGGGGGCGTCCTCAGCGTCGCGCAGGCCATCGCCGTGCTCAATTAGCGTATCCCAACCGCCCAGCGAACCACGCCACGGGCCCACGTGGTACGTCACGCCAATGTCTTTGCTCAGAACGTCGCCGCCCCAGCAATCGTGGTTGCCGGCAATCCACAACACCGGTAATCCGCCGTCCACAAGGCGCGCGAGCTCGCCGAGCACGCGAATTCCTGTGCGGGGAATGACGTGCCGCCACTCAAACCAGAAGTCGAACAGGTCGCCGTTGATGACCAGGGCGCCGGCGTCTGCGGGCAGCGACCGGAGCAGCGCCACGAGGTCGCGCTCCACCTCAGCGGGTGCAACGCCGATGTGCGCGTCGGAGAGCAGATAAACGGGGCCGGGAAGCATCGCAGAATGCTACGCACCCTGCGCGCCCTTTACAAACCGCGCCGCGTTCGGGTAGACTCGCCGCGTATGGAGAGTCGCTCGGAGATTCGTGTCCGCTATGCGGAAACTGACCAGATGGGAGTGGCGTACCACGCCAACTACCTCGTCTGGTGTGAGGTCGGCCGTACCGACCTCATCCGTCTGCTCGGCATGAGCTACGCCCAGATGGAGGCGCGCGGCGTGCTCTTGGCGGTCGCCGACGTGCAACTGCGCTACCGCGCCAGCGCTAAGTACGACGACCTCATCAGGATCGTCACGACGCTCACGGGGGTACGTTCCCGTATGGTGACTTTCAACTACGAGTTGTATCGTGTGTTTGATGATGG
>JAYUWY010000054.1:0-9189 GCA_043753285.1 Gemmatimonas sp.
CGTTGCGCCAACCTGATGTGGCTACTCCAGCGCCGCTGTTCGAGCGCAGCACGACGCACGAGTCGCACGAGGTCGATGTTGAGCCGGCCGTTGCTGCCGCCGATGAGATTGTCGTGCCGCCGCTGTTTCAGTTCCATCGCACGTACATCGCCTTCGAGCGCAACGAGGCGTTGGTGCTCATCGACCAGCACTCGGCGCACGAGCGCGTGCTCTACGAACGGTTCCTGCATGCGTTTGAAGGTGGCGCGATGCCGAGCCAACGACTGCTGTTTCCGCTGACGCTGCATTTGTCGCCGAGTGAAGCGGAGATGTTTGAGGCAGAACGCGAGGCGCTGGCCAAGATTGGCTTTGAAGGCGACGCGTTCGGCGGCAGCTCTGTGATGATTCAATCGGTGCCGACGCCGCATCCGCGATTTGATGCGGAGCGTTGCTTGCGCGACACGTTGGCCGCTTTGACTGGAGATCGCACACCGAGCACGCACTCGCGGCACACGCGCCTCATCGCAACGATTGCCTGCAAGGCGGCGGTGAAGAGCGGCGACCTCCTCGCACCTGACGAAATGCGCGCGCTGTACGTGGCGCTGGCGCGAACCACGCTCCCGGCGCACGACGTGCACGGGCGCGCGACGATTCTGCAGCTGGGCTGGAACGAGATCGATCGCCGGTTCGGTCGTGCCTGATCTACGCATCGTTGTCGGGCCAACGGGCGCAGGGAAATCCGCACTCGCCGTGCGGCTCGCGGAGCGACACGGCGCGCGCCTCATCTCCGCGGACTCGCGGCAGATCTATCGCGGCTTCGACATCGGCACGGCAAAGCCTTCGCGCGACGAGCAACGCGCTGTGCCGCACGCAGGCATCGATGTCGCAGATCCCACAGAGCGATGGAATGGCGCGCAGTGGTCTGACGCGGCGAGAGCCTGGCTCGCCGAAGACGCCGCGAATGGCAGGCCGAGCATTGTCGTAGGCGGCACCGGTATGTGGTTGAAGGCCCTCGTGCAGCCGCTCGCGGACGAGCCGCCGATGGATCCCACGCGGCGCGCGGAAGTGCTGGCGCAGCTCGCGACGATGAGCACGCCGGAGCTCCGCACGTTCGTTGAACAGCGAGACCCGCTGCGCGCGCATCTGGGCCGCACGCAGTTGCTGCGCGCCGCCGAAGTAGTGCTCGTCACGGGCGAGAAGCTCAGCGACGTACATGCGCGCGGTAGCACCAAGCCGCCGCTGCGCGCCCGCTGGCTGGTGGTAGATCCGGCCGCGCTACTCGAAGGCCGCCTGAACGCGCGGCGCGCCGTGATGCTCGAGGCTGGCTGGCTCAAGGAAGTGCGCCGACTCGCCGAAATCGTGCCGGACGACGCACCGGCGTGGAACGCCTGCGGCTATCGCGAGATTCGTGAGGTGGTGCAGGGGACTCGCACGCTGGACGACGCATTGAATGCTGTCCGCATCAGCACGCGGCAGTACGCTAAACGCCAGCGCACGTGGTTCCGTAATCAATTGCATACGATGGGGCCGGTCACACGGCTCGATCCCACCGCAGCGGACGCCGCTGAGGTGGCCGAACAGTGGTTCACTGAGGACAACGCGTGAAAGTCGGCATCACCTGTTACCCGACGTATGGCGGCTCCGGCGCTGTGGCGACGGAGTTGGGTATTTCGCTCGCCGCGCGCGGTCACGATGTGCACTTCATTACCTACGAACATCCGTTTCGGCTCCCGCACTTCTTGCCGCGCGTGACCTTTCACGAAGTGAACATCGGCAACTACCCGCTGTTCGAGTATCCGCCGTACGATTTGGCCCTCGCCGTGCGCATGCACGACGTGGCGCTCTCGCAGGGGCTCGATCTGCTGCACGTGCACTACGCGATTCCGCACGCGACTAGCGCGTGGATTGCGAAGGAGATGTTGGCGACGCAGGGCCGCAAGCTGCCCGTGGTCACGACCTTGCACGGCACCGACATCACCATCGTCGGGCAAGATCACTCGTACCATGCGATCACAAAGTTCAGCATCGAGCGCTCCGACCGCATCACCAGCGTGTCGCAGTGGCTGAAGGATGAGACGATGCGCGCCTTTGGCTGCGACAATTGCCGCATTGACGTCATTCCGAATTTTGTGCATCCCACCGAGTTTGAGCGCTCGCATCACGGGGACACACTCCGCAAGGAGTTGGGCTGCGGCAAGCCCGTGCTGATGCACATCTCGAACTTCCGCCCCGTGAAGCGCGTGCGCGATGTCGTGCGCATCTTTGCCGCGGTGAACGCGGTGCGCCCTTGCACACTGGTGATGGTTGGTGACGGACCAGATCGCGGCGCTGCCGAAGACGAGGCGCGCACGCTCGGCGTGGCTGGCGACGTACGCTTCCTTGGACGTATCGACGACGTGGCGCCGCTCCTTGCCGCTGCTGATCTGTATCTGTTTCCGTCCGAGACCGAGTCGTTCGGCTTGAGCGCGCTTGAGGCGCTCGCCTCTGGCGTGCCGGTCATCGCCTCCAACGTGGGCGGCGTGTCGGAAGTCGTAATTGATGGCGTCACGGGTAAGCTCTGCGCGCTCGGCGACGTGGACGCCATGGCCAAGGCGGCGCTCGAATTCTTGGAGCCCGCGCGCTGGGCCGCCGCCTCGACGGCCGCCGCGGCTGACGCGCGCAAGCGCTACAGCACCGACGCCATCGTCGCGCAGTACGAGGCGCTGTATGCCGAAGCGCTCGCGGCGGTCCGTTGATTCAGTCGGCGCGCTAGGTTTCCGCGATGCACGAACCATCTATCTGGCAAGCGTTCGTCCTCGGGACGATTCAGGGACTCACGGAATTCCTCCCCGTCTCGAGCTCGGCGCATCTTTCACTCACGCCGTGGGTGTTTGGCTGGCAGCCGGCTGGCCTCGCCTTTGACGTCTCGCTGCACATCGGCACGCTGGTCGCACTCGTCTGGTACTTCCGCTCCGAGTGGGCGAAAGTGATTCGCGGGAGCATCACGCTGCTCAAGCATCACAAGCCGGTGGATGAAGGTTCGCGCATGGCGCTGTTCATCGGCATCGCCACGGTGCCGGCGGGCATCGCCGGACTATTACTCGAAGATCTCGCCGAGACAGTATTCCGTGCGCCAATCATCACGGCAATTGCCCTGATTGTCATGGGCGCGATTCTTTGGAGTGTTGACGCGAAGGTCGCGCAGGAGCGCACTCGCGAGCAGATGACGTGGCGCGACGCGCTCCTCGTGGGATTCGCGCAGTGCTTGGCGCTGGTGCCTGGTGTCTCACGTTCGGGCAGCACGATCACTGCCGGCCGCGCGCTGGGCTTTGATCGCGGTACCGCGGCGGTGTTCTCGTTCTTGATGTCGCTGCCGATCATCGCGGCGGCGGCAATCTTCAAGGTGCCCGACGCGTTGCGCGAGAGCGGACTCTCGCTGCCGCTCATAGTTGGCATCGTTGCCGCGGGCGCGTCGAGTTGGCTCGCCATCTCTGTGCTTCTGCGATTCGTGCGCAGCAACAGCTACGCGATCTTCGCGTTCTACCGCTTCGCGCTCGGCGCGCTTATTCTCGGACTCATCGCTACGCGCGGGGGCTGGTGACCTGGTTCGGCGCTTCCGGTGATGCACTCGCGCGCGCATTCGAATTGCCGCGCGTCGAGGCGTATGAACAGCTGGGCTCCACAATGGATGCAGCCCACGCGCTCGCCGCCGACGGCGCGGCGGCCGGCACACTCGTGCTCGCCGAGTTGCAAACGTCGGGTCGCGGCCGCAGCGGCAAGCGTTGGAGCTCTGCGCCGCGTGCGGGCATTTGGGGTACTCTCATTGAAAGACCGCGCGACGCGAGTGGACTCGACGTGCTGTCGCTGCGCGTTGGCATTCGTCTCGCCAAGGTGCTCTCGCGGTGGACGCCGAGTGCGATTGGCCTGAAGTGGCCCAATGATCTGTTCGTTGGTCAGAAGAAGCTGGCTGGCGTTCTTATCGAAGCACGCTGGCGCGATCAACGTCCCGATTGGGTGGCGATTGGCATTGGCGTGAATCTCGTCGTGCCGGATGATCAGCCGGACGCGACCGCGCTCACTGGCGCCAACGCGTTGGATGTTCTCTCCGAGATGTTGCCGGTGGTGCGCGCGGCAGCGTTTGCGTCGGGCCCGCTCAAGCCCGCCGAGCTCGAAGAGTTTGCGGCGCGCGACGTGTCACGGGACCGCCAGTTGAGCGCGCCGGCCGCGGGAATTGCGCGGGGTATCAACGCGGACGGTGCTTTGCTGATAGAATCCAATGGCGACGTCGCTCCGCATCGGGCCGGCTCGCTCGTGTTTTCATCCTGAGGAACTGCTGATGCTCTTGGTCGCGGACGTTGGAAACACCGAAACCACGTTGGGGCTCGCCGAAGGCGACAAGATTGTCGCGCACTGGCGCATCACGACGGATGCGGCGCGCACGCCCGACGAAGTGCATCTGCTCCTGAACAACCTGATGAGCGCCTCGGGGCGCAGTGGCGTGAAGCTTTCTGGCGCCGCGATTGGATCGGTCGTGCCCGGCGTGACGATGGCACTGGCTGACGCTGCTTCGCGCATGTCGTCGACGCGCGCAATTGTGGTTGATGGCCGCTCGCAGTTGGGCATCACGCTGCAGGTGGATGAGCCAATGACGGTCGGCGCGGATCGCATCATCAATACGCTGGCCGCGAGCCGCATCTATCAGAGCGATTGCATTGTCGTGGATCTTGGCACCGCGACCACGTACGACTGCATCACGAAGGATGGTGTGTTCTTGGGCGGCGTGATTCAGCCCGGTGTGCAGAGTTCGGCAGAGACGTTGTTTCGTCGCGCAGCAAAGTTGTCGGCCACAGAGCTCACGGCGCCCACGAAAGTGATTGGCACGCGCACGGAAGAGTGCATTCGCGCTGGTGTGGTATTTGGTGCCGCGGACAGCGCGACGGGTATCGTGAATCGCATCATCGCGGCGTGGCCGCGTCCGGGGCGCCCCAAGGTGGTGGCCACCGGCGGCCTAGCTCCCGTAATTCAGCCGCACTGCCCGGTGATTGAACTCGTGGATCCCGATCTCACCTTGCAGGGCCTGCGGATGGCGCACGAGATCTTGACGGCGCGCTAGAAGACGACCGAGAAGATATTCGCTGCTTCGGTGAGCTTTAGCTGCACGCTGCGGCGTTCGCCGCCGCGTGATGTCGCGACAATCTCGATGTCGGCATTTTGGGCTAGGCCAACGCACATTGGCATCAGCCCGTCGCTACCGGTGCGTCCGTTGACAGCAATCTCTTCGAAGCCATCACGACCGAGCTGGCGAATATCCCAGCGTACATCCTCGACCGGCAGTCCGTTCGCCGTGAGCGCACGACCGAGAATGTAGATCCGAGGAGCGCCTGCATTGTACCGATTGACCTCAATGCATCGATCAATCACGAAGTCCACAGGGGTGGGCGCTTCGATGGATAGACGCACCGTGTCAGACGCGACGGTGAATGACGGACCCACCGGCATCGTGATGCCGATGGTGAGCAGTGCGGAGTCTATCACGACGGCAGAATACGCGCCGGGGACGAGATCGAGGATTACGAACTCACCTAACGAGTCGGTGACGGCGCGATACGGCGTCCCGTTCAGCGCGAGCAGAACATTCGGCAACGGCTGATTCGTACGGTCGCGCATTCGTCCCACAACGGAGCCGAGTGAGGCCCGCCACTGCGTGCCATCGCGCCATGCGGCGCGACCGAGAACGCCGCCGCTCTCGTGGCGGAAATACGAGTTGTTGATGCGCCGTGCGCCGGGGCGCGTCGTGGATGGCAGGGTGTCGGTGCGGAGGCCGAGCAGGTTGAGTTGCCAGCGGTCCACGACAACGACGCCGTTGTCCATCGCGCGGAAACTGATGAGTCCATCGGGTGCGTATGCTTCGGCGCGCGCTGTGAGACCGATGTAGCGGAATTCGATATCGCTGAGCTCGCGCGTGACGGTATCAATCCACAAAGCGCCCGTGATGTCGACCCGACCGCGGCGGCTGTTGGCCGGATCAAAGCCCAGTCCCACTTGATTCGGGCGCGCGCGATCGGACGGCATCACGCGAAAGCAATATCCTGCAGCGAATCGGTCGTCGAGTAACACGTCGGCATCGGGCGCGAAGTACGTCTGTAGTCCTCCGCCGTCCTCGAGGAAGCCGCGACGAACAAACGCGCTCGCATCGTGTACGGCGCTGAACGACGCAGTGGCGCGCGGCGAGGAATCGACCCGCACGGTTTGGCGCTCGACGCGATCACTCGTGCCGTCCATTGTACGTTCGAATGTGTACCGCGTCATCGCCGCCGGATTCACATCGCGGGAGACCACGGTGGTGAGCAGACCCGCACGTGCTTGCTCGAGCAACGCGACGGCCGAACGTGCACCGCGACGATTCGCCGCACGTCGTCCGCATTGCGCAGCGAGCACCTGCACGGGTTCGAGAAACGCGGGAATCGCCGTCATCACCACGTTCAGTGTGACGACGCTCTCCTCGGTGACGGCGAGCGCGACAACGCGAGGGCGGAAGCCAATGCGCTGTAATCGCAGCTGCGTGCCATTCGTGGAGCGGAGCACATACTCGCCGAGCCGATTGGTCAGCGTGCGCGTGAGCACGCTGCCGTCCGCTGCGAGCAACTGCACCACGGCGCCGGAGATGTGCTGGCGGCTCGCGCTGTCGGTGACAACGCCTCTGATCACCTGGGCGGCGAGTGGCGCGGCCGCGAGGAACCACGAGAGGGCAATGGCGATTGATTTCATTCGAGCGGCAAGTATAGCTCTGAGGCAACGACTCCGCCCACCTCGGGCGACGGGTCGGCTATTCTGCACGCGTAATGCGTTGTCCCGCAACGAGTTACATTCTAGCTTAAGTAAATAGCGCGCGTTGACTCCCGCGGCGCAGGACACTACGTTTCAGTGTTGTTAGCACTCCCCATCGGTGAGTGCCAAAACAAGCACCACCACACATCACAACCAGCAGAAGGACGGATACCAATGGCAAAGACTGCATCAGTCAAAGTCGCGCCGCTCAACGACCGCGTCGTCGTGAAAGCGTCTGAGGAGACCGAGCAGATGCGCGGTGGCCTCTACATCCCCGACACCGCGAAGGAAAAGCCGCAGCAGGGCGAAGTGATCGCGGTTGGTCCGGGCCGCACCGAGGACGGCAAGCGCGTCGCGATGGAAGTGAAGGCCGGCGACAAGGTGCTCTACGGCAAGTACAGCGGCACCGAAGTCACGATCGAAGGGCAGCAGCTTCTGATTCTCCGCGAGAGCGACATCCTCGCGATCGTCAACTAACGTCTCCTAGGAATACATACCAATGGCAGCGAAAGAACTCCATTTCAATGTTGATGCACGCGCAGCGCTGAAGCGCGGTGTGGATCAGCTCGCCGAAGCGGTGAAGGTCACCCTCGGCCCCAAGGGTCGCAACGTCGTCATCGACAAGAAGTTCGGTGCCCCGACGGTGACGAAGGACGGCGTGACGGTCGCGAAGGAAGTCGAACTCGCGGATCCGATCGAGAACATGGGCGCGCAGATGGTGAAGGAAGTCGCGACCAAGACCTCTGATCTCGCTGGCGACGGCACGACGACCGCCACCGTGCTCGCCCAGGCGATCTTCCGCGAAGGCCTCAAGAACGTGACGGCCGGCGCGAACCCGATGGCCATCAAGCGCGGCATCGACAAGGCCGTCTCGGCCATCGTCGAAGAGCTCAAGAAGATTTCCGTGCCGACGTCTGGCAAGAAGGAAATCGCGCAGGTTGGCAGCATCTCCGCCAACAACGACAAGGAAATCGGCGATCTCATCGCTGACGCGATGGAAAAGGTCGGCAAGGACGGCGTCATCACCGTGGAAGAGGCCAAGGGTCTCGAGACGACGCTGGAGACCGTGGACGGCATGCAGTTCGACCGCGGCTACCTCTCGCCGTACTTCATCACGGATCCGGATAAGATGGAAGCCGTGCTTGAGGACGCGTACATCCTCATCTACGACAAGAAGATTGGCTCGATGAAGGATCTGCTCCCGGTGCTCGAGAAGGTTGCGCAGACCGGCAAGCCGTTGCTCATCATCGCCGAAGACATCGAAGGCGAAGCCCTCGCCACGATCGTCGTCAACAAGCTCCGTGGCACGCTCCGCGTCGCCGCGGTGAAGGCCCCGGGCTTTGGCGATCGTCGTAAGGCGATGCTCGAAGACATCGCGACCCTCACGAAGGGTGTCGCCATCTCCGAGGAGATGGGCCTCAAGCTCGAGAACACCGTGATCACGGATCTCGGCCGCGCCAAGCGCATCGTGATCGACAAGGACAACACGACGATCATCGACGGCCACGGCGACAACGACAAGATCAAGGCCCGCATCAAGGAAATCGAAGTCGCCATCGAGAAGTCGACGAGCGATTACGACAAGGAGAAGCTCCAGGAGCGCAAGGCGAAGCTCGCGGGCGGTGTCGCCGTGATCAACGTCGGTGCAGCCACCGAGAGCGAGATGAAGGAAAAGAAGGCTCGCGTCGAAGACGCACTGCACGCCACGCGCGCAGCGGTTGAAGAAGGCATCGTCCCCGGCGGCGGCGTCGCGTTGATTCGCGCGCAGGGTGCGCTCAAGGGCTTGAAGCTGGATGCTGACGAGCAGATTGGCGTCGACATCATCCGTCGCGCGATCGAAGAGCCGATTCGCATGATCGTACAGAACGCCGGTGGAGAAGGTTCCATCGTCGTCGAGAAGGTTCGGAACTCGAAGGAGCCGAACTTCGGCTACAACGCCCTGACGGACGAGTACGAGAACCTGGTCGAGGCTGGCGTCATCGATCCGACCAAGGTCACGCGTACCGCTCTTCAGAACGCGGCGTCGATCGCCGGTCTGTTGCTCACGACCGAAGCCATCATCGTCGAGAAGAAGGAAGATAAGAACGGCGCATCGGCGGGCGGACCGCCGGGCGGTATGGGCGGAATGTACTAACCGGCAGGCGCCAGCCAGAAGCTATTGGCTGTTAGAATTGAAAAGAGCGGAGGCCGCGAAAGTGGCCTCCGTTTTTCTTGTTGTGAGAAACCGATGGAACGTCGTTTGCGTTTGCAGGGTCCTACTTACGAAACCAACAGGATCAACCAGGCATGCGAAGATTCGTCAAGCCAGTTACACTCTGTGCGGTCATATTGAGCGGAGCAGTTGTACTTGCCGGAATGGCCGGACCGGCGAGCCCAGGCCCAAACGCAAGGGTTGCCAACCTG
>JAYUWY010000055.1:0-2200 GCA_043753285.1 Gemmatimonas sp.
CTCGGAGGTCAGCGCGTGGGAATCTCTGGACGCACCGCGCTGCAGTTTACCAACACCGTGATTCCGTATCTGCGCGTAGAAGCGTCGGCGCAGTCATACGCGCACGATGAGATCGAGCCCGACGGCGCGATCGGCACGCACTTCGAGTTGCGCACGCAGACGGCGAGCGCGCAGGTGAACACTGCGTTTGGCCGTTCGCGCGGTGCGATTGGCCTGCAGGGCTTGTTCAAGCAGTACGACGCATTGGGAGAAGAAGCGCTCACGCCCGCCGCGAATTCTGCGGGACTCGGCTTGTTTGTGTATCAGGAGCTGGCGCTGCGCAGCGAAGACTCGGAGCACGGACCGCAGTTGCAAGTCGGTGCGCGCTGGGACAGCTATCAGATTCAGTCCAAAGCCGGCGAAGCGAAGTTTGGACCTGCTCGCACGCGCGATGTTGGTTCAGCGTCTGGTTCCGTGGGATTGAGCGTGCCGCTCTCGCACGCTCTCACGATCAGCGGATCAATTGCTCGCGCGTTTCGCGCACCAACCGTTGAAGAGTTGTACTCGCACGGCGTGCATGCGGCCGCTGGCAGCTACGACGAAGGTAATCCAACGCTGCGGGCGGAACAGAGCGTGGGTGGCGAAGTGATTCTTCGCGCGCGCAGCACGCGCGTGTCGGCGCAGGTGGCCAGCTATGTGAATCGCGTGGCGGATTTCATCACGCCGAGTATTGTGGGCGATACGCTCGTGGACGCTGAGCTCTGGCCGCACAATCGCTTCTCGCAGGAGGATGCCCAACTCGTTGGTGCAGAGGCGCAGGTGGAAGCGCACATCACGGATGGCGTGGTGGTGAGCGCGATGAGCGACATCGTGCGCGGTGAGTTTGTGGATGGCGGCTCGCTGCCGTTCTTGCCGCCAGCACGCGTGGGCGCAGGAGCACGATGGGAAGGCAAGTCGCGTTGGGTGGGCGGCGATGTGCGCCACGCGTTTGCGCAGAACCGCGTCACCGGTGGCACGGTAGACGTGGCAACGGATGCGTATACGGTGCTGAACGTCAGTGCGGGACAGCAGTGGCTCGTGGGCAACGTGTTGCATCAACTCACGCTGCGCGCTGACAACCTTGGTGATACGCGCTACTTCGAAGCCACGAGTCGCATCAAACGATTTGCGGCGAACCCCGGCCGCAACATCTCACTCGTGTATCAGGTGCAGTTCTAGCTGCAGTTTTAGCGCTGGCGTCGCAGCCAGTCGAGCGGATCCACCGCGCGGCCGCCATTGGGGCGGATCTCAAAGTGCAAGCGCGGTGGCAGGTCGGGGTCTGATTGGCCAACGGTGCCGATGGTCTGGCCTTTTGTCACGCGCGTGCCGCGTCGCACGTGAATTTCTTGGAGCGATGCGTACATCGTGTACGTACCGCCGCCGTGCTGCACGATCATCGTGAGGCCGTACGTACCCGCTTGCTCGGCGAAGACCACTTCGCCCTCGGCGATGACTTTGACAGGAGTACCGGCGTCAGCGCCGATCCCCATTCCGTTCCAGGTAATCGATGTGTTGTTTGGGCTCACAACCCGACCAAATCGATACACGATCGCACCGTCCACGGGCCAATCGAGTCTGCCGAGGTCGGCGGTGGTGATCGCAGAGGCGCGAGGCGCTGTACCTGTGCGTGCGGCGGCTGCGTCTGAGCGACGCCGTGACTCTTCGAGCGCGGTGATCACGTTCGTGAGGCGCTGCTCATCGCGCGCAATCTGTTGAAGCCGCTGTTGCGCTACACGCTGCTGCGCTTCGATCTGTGCAAGTGTGCGTCCGCGCTGGAGTTCCAAGCGGCGCAGGCGCGCTTCTTCGTCAGACTTCTCCCGGCGATTGCTTTCCACGTCGCCCTGCAGGCGCACCAGCAGTGAGCGCTGCGACGTGATCTGCACGTTGAGCTGCTCCACGCGATCAACCAACGCGCGATCACGCTGGGCAACGAGATGCAAATACTTGTAGCGCGCCACCAGCGCGCCAAAGCTTTCGGCGGAGAGCAGGGCCTCGAGCGAGTACAGCGGACCGCGCTTGTAGATCTCCTGCACGCGCCGGCTCAAGATGGCGCGCTTGATCATCAGCTCGTCCTGCGTGCGAACGAGCGAGCCGTTCACGTTGTCGACTTCGGCGTAGAGGTTGCCGAGTTGATTGTCGAGCGTGCGCACGACGCGCGCGGTGGCCTGCGCTTGGCGCTCGA
>JAYUWY010000056.1:0-2198 GCA_043753285.1 Gemmatimonas sp.
CGATCGCGCGGGAGACGCTCGTGCATCCGCCGACGTGCGTCAGGTGGTCGCCATGCACCTCGGCGCGCTGAAGCAGCGTCTCGAGGGAATGACCGCCACGCGCTCGGTGGCCGACCAGGCGCTGCGCGAAGCAGCGGTGCGCGAGATCAGAGCGTTCCTGGACGGCGAGGACGATGCGACTAGGCGCACCCGCTACCCAGTGATCGCGCTCCCGTGGCCGTGAAGATTTGATTAGGAGTGGCGAAACGCTCTTGAGCACGGGCCGGGACGAGGCGCACTTTGGCCTCGCACCCGGCCCGTCGCAGTTGCAACCTTTTGGTGGGTGCTGGTGTCAGATGTGAGAATCTGCCGGTCCCCACCGCCGCCGAAGGAGTTGCTGTGCGTTTTCTTCGCTCCCGCCGTGCCCTGATTATCGCGGGCGTTCTCGCCGTGCTCGTGCCAGTCACGTACGTGTTCGCGCGCCCAGCCGGCGACGAAGCCACGGCCCTCTACGCCACGGTCAAGCAGGGCGACTTCGTCGTGACGGTCACGACTGCCGGTGAGCTGCGCGCCCGCTCGTTTGTGCAGATCCAGGCGCCGCCGGGCATGCAGCAAGCCAATGCGTTCAATGTAAAAATTCAGACACTCGTGCCCGAGGGCACCTTGGTGCGCGAGGGTGACTTTGTCGCTGAGTTGGATCGTTCCACACTGGCGCAGCGTCGCTCAGACGTCATGCTGGCGCTGCAGAAGGCGGAAGCGTTGCTGGAGCAGGCGATGTTGGATTCCACGCTGAACCTCTCCAAGGCTCGCGAAGAGATCCGCAACTTTGAGCTGGCGCTGGAAGAAAAGCGGTTGGCTAGCGAGCAGGCCGTGTATGAGGCACCCACGGTGCGGCGTCAAGCACAGATTGATTTGGAGCGCGCCGATCGCGCACTGACGCAGGCGCGACTCGACTATCGCACGAAGGTGGATCAGGCGCGCGCGAAGATGAGCGAGGTCGGCGCCGACGTACAGCGGCAACGCAACATCCTGCAGATTGTTGAATCCGTGATGGCCGGCTTCACGATTCGCGCGCCCTCGCCGGGCATGGTCATTTACGTAAAGGAGTGGAATGGCAAGAAGCGCACAGCCGGCTCGCAGGTGAATCCGTGGGAGCCGACGGTGGCCACGCTGCCGGACCTCTCGCAAATGGAGTCGATCACCTTCGTAAATGAGATTGACGTGCGGCGTATCGTCGTGGGTCAGACGGTGGACCTCGCACTCGATTCGGATCCCGACAAGCGGTTGCATGGAACCATTGTGGCCGTCGCGAACGTGGGCGAGCAGCGTCCCAACTCGGACGCGAAGGTCTTTGAAGTGAAGGTCACGGTGGCCGGCGCCGACACGACGCTGCGTCCCGGCATGACGACAAGCAATGCGATCGAGACCGCCCGACTCAGCGGTGTACTCAGCGTGCCGATTGAAGCCGTGACGTCGAGCGACAGCGTGCCCTACGTCTTCAAGCGCAGCGGCGTGCGTGTCGTGCGGCAGGAAGTGGAAACGGGCGCGATGAACGACAACGAGATTGTGATTCTCCGCGGTCTCCAGGTTGGTGATGAAGTGTTGCTGGTGCCTCCCGCCAATGCGGCACGGATGCCCTTGCAGCGACTTGAAGGCAGTAGCGCCGCTCCGGCTAAGGCGGCTGCGCCAGCCGCTGGTCCGCGTGGCGACACCTCGGTTCAGCCGCGAGCGCTGCCGCGTGCCCCCTAACTCGGATCGTTGGGCGCCCGTGCGTGTGTTTCTCACACACGCCGCGTTCGCGAGTCGCACGGCAGTGGAGGCGGTGGCGCACAATCGCCTCCGCGCCGGACTGACGTCGCTCGGAATTCTCTTCGGCGTGGCCTCCGTCATTGCGATGCTCGCGATTGGTCGCGGCGCCGAAGCAGAGATCCTCGAGCAGATGCGCCTGCTTGGATCCAACAACGTGTTGGTTTCACCCTACGTCGAGCAGTCAGAGGGCGAAGCGGAGGAAGAGGACGCGCGGCAGACGAAGCGCTTCTCACCTGGACTGCGTTCGCTCGACGCCGAGGCAATCCGCCGGCATGTGCCCGGTGTGGAGATGGTCAGCGCGGAGATTGTGATGAACACCAACATCTCGCGCGAAGGCCGCCGCCGCTCGGGACGCGTGGTGGGTGTCGACAGCGCCTACTTCGAACTACTCAACATGCCGCTTGCGCGCG
>JAYUWY010000057.1:0-2196 GCA_043753285.1 Gemmatimonas sp.
GTGCCTTCCATCGAGCCGCTCGGAATCTTGAACGCCTCAACAAAGAACGCGCGCACGAGCAAGAAGAGAACGATGGCCAGCGACAGGGACTTGGACCACTCCCAGGTGACGCGCAGCGGGCGGAAGCGCGCGGGAGCAGGTGCGGGGGCTGTCGCCTCGGGCGCGGCAGATGCAGCCGGCGTCCGTTCTACAGATTCATCCTGCGGCGTGCCAGGCTCAGTCATCCAGATCCCCGTGGAGCGACAGAGGGAAGTACACCAATGCCGGGGTTTAGGGCAAGGGAGGGGGTGAAGCTTAGACGTGGGACTTTAGACGTGAGGTGCCCGCAGTTCGCAGGTAGCTCACGTCTCAAGTCTCACGTCTCAAGTCTCACGTCTCAAGTCTCCATCAGTAGTTATCTATCTGCGCTCTCTGCAACGTGCCACTAAAGTCCACATATCCAACCTTCGTCTCCGAGTAGAACTCGTAGACTTCCCAGCCGCCCTCGCGGTGGCCGTTGCCGGTCTGCTTCACACCGCCAAACGGGAGATGGGCTTCCGCGCCAATCGTCGGCGCGTTGATGTACGTGATCCCGTTGTCGAGTGACTGCAGCGCGTGGAACGCGAGGTTCACGTCCTGCGTGTACAGCGAGCTCGAGAGACCGTACTTCACGCCGTTGTTCACCTTGAATGCTTCGGCCGCGTCCTTCACGCGAATCACGCTGAGCACGGGTCCGAAGATTTCTTCTTGATCCAAGCGCGACCCAGCCTTCACGCCGGTGAAGATGGTGGGCTCAAAGAAGAATCCCTTCGCCAAATCGCCACCGGTGGCGCGACGGCCGCCGAGTGCGAGGGTGGCGCCTTCGGTGAGTCCGATCTCGACGTAGCGCTCAATCTTCGCGATGGAGTCGGCGTGAATCACCGGGCCTACATCGGTGCCGGCCTTGCGACCGTCGCCGAGCTTGAGCGACTTGGCGCGCTCGATGAGCATCGCGACGAACTTGTCGTGAATGCCGTCCTGCAGAATCAAGCGGCTGGTGGCCGTGCAGCGCTGGCCTGTAGTACCGAATGCGCCCCAGAGCACACCGTCGAGCGCGAGATCGAGCTTCGCATCGTCGAGGACGATCTGCGCGTTCTTACCGCCCATCTCGAGCGAGAGACGCTTGTGCATCTTGCCGCAGGTCTCGCCCACCTTGCTGCCGGTTTCGGTGGATCCAGTAAACGAGACGAGCGAGATGCCCGGGTGTTCAACGATGGCAGCGCCAACAACACCATCACCGTGCACGAGCTGGATGACTTCGGGCGGCAGCCCTGCCTCGAGGAGAATCTCGACGAACACATGACCCGTGTGCGGCACGTCCTCGGCGGGCTTGAAAACAATCGCGTTTCCGCAGACGAGCGCGGGGAACATCTTCCAGGTCGGAATCGCGAGCGGGAAGTTGAACGGCGTGATGATGCCCGCGACGCCGATGGGGCGACGGAAGCTCATCGCCCACTTGTTGCGCAGTTCGCTGGGAACGGTGTGGCCAAAGAGGCGACGGCCTTCGGTGGCGGCGTAGAAGGCGGTATCAATGCCCTCCTGCACGTCGCCGCGGGTTTCGGCGAGCGGCTTGCCCATCTCGCGCGTCATGAGGTCCGCGAGTTCTTCCTTGCGGGCGATCATGATTTCGCCCACTCGGCGAAGCACATCGCCGCGCGCTGGAGCTGGCATGCGCTTCCACAGTTCAAAGCCGCGGGCGGCGGACTCTACGGCCTTTGCGACGTCTGCGGCGCCGGAGAGCGGAAACCGGCCGATGATGTCAGACGTGTCGGCCGGATTCGTATTATCGAAGTGCTTGCCGGTGGACGGATCGACCCACGCCCCGGCGATGAAATTCTGGAAGGTCTTCATCCCAGAAAGTTAAACTCAGCTACACGCCCACGTCGCCGGGTGCTCCACCGTCGGCTTGGCGTACCCGATGCGCGGGAGGACGTCCAGCGAGGCCAGAATGAGGCCCCACAGGACGAGCAGCAGCGAGAGCGAGTGTGCACGCCCCGCGCGATGGCGGAAGGTCCACACGGCCGACCAGACGCCAGAAACGACCACTGCGCTCACGGCGCCCAAGTAGCCGGCGAGTCCAAGGCCGCAGCGATTGGCGTAGGGCCAAAAGATGATGCCGACACCGATGGCGACCGCGAGCGTGAGGCGTGCGTACACGCCGAGCGACGTGGTGGCGGG
>JAYUWY010000058.1:0-4360 GCA_043753285.1 Gemmatimonas sp.
GAAGTAACTGTCGAAGAAGACGGCGCAGGCACTGGCGGCTACGCGAAGGAAATGAGCCCCGCGTTCATCGCCGCGGAGATGGCACTCTTCGCCGCACAAGCAAAGGAAGTCGACGTCATCATTACGACGGCCTTGATCCCCGGCAAGCGCGCGCCGGTGCTCATCACCGAAGAGATGGTGCGCTCCATGAAGCGTGGCAGCGTCATCGTCGATCTCGCCGCCGAACAGCAGGGCAACTGCGCACTCACCGTGCCGGGCCATGCGGTGGACATCAACGGCGTCACGGTCATCGGCTACACCGACCTTCCGTCGCGCATGGCGCAGCAGGCTTCATCGCTCTACGCCACGAACATCGTGCATCTGCTCGCCGAAATGGGCGGCGCGGAGAAGTTTGCGATCAGCGAGACGAATGACATCGTGCGACCGATGACTGTCGTTCGCGAAGGAGCCATCACCTGGCCACCGCCAGTCAGCGCGCTGCCCCCTGCACCGCCCACACCGCACCCTGCCAAGTCGCAGCTCTACGCCGATCATCACGGCCCGCCAGCATCGGCAGAGTTGAGCACCAGCTCGCGTTGGTCGCTGCTCTTCGCCGGCCTCGCACTCCTCGGCATTGGACTCACCGCTCCAGAAACGTTCATCACGCACTTGAGCGTCTTCGTGCTCGCCTGCTTCATTGGCTACCAAGTGATTTGGAGCGTGACGCCTGCATTGCACACACCGCTGATGAGCGTGACCAACGCCATCAGCGGCATCATCGTCATCGGCGGCATGGTGCAAGTGCGTGAGTACTCCGCCGCGAGCATTCTTGGACTCGCCGCAATCATTCTCGCCACCATCAACATTGCTGGCGGATTTCTCGTGACTCAGCGCATGCTGCGGATGTTCCACAAGTGACCACTTCACTCCTCGCAGCAGCATATATCGGTTCAGGCGTGCTGTTCATCCTGAGCTTGAAGGGTTTGTCGCATCCCGAGACCGCGCGCCGCGGCAACATGTTTGGCGCCCTCGGCATGTTCATCGCTGTACTCGCCGTGGCAATGCACGGCGGACTCATCACGTCGCCCGTGTTCCTCGGCGCGCTGTTGATCTCGGCGATTCTCGGCGCGCTCGTTGCATCGCGCGTTGCGATGACCGCGATGCCACAGCTCGTCGCCATTCTACACAGCTTCGTTGGTGCAGCGGCCGTGCTCGTGGGCTTGAGCAATCAGTTGCAGCCAGCCGTGCGACTCTCGGGCGCTGAACACACGATTCACGCCATTGAGACCGCGCTCGGCGTGTTCATTGGCGCGCTCACGTTCACCGGTTCTGTGATCGCGTGGGGCAAGTTGCAGGGTGTGATTCGCTCCAAGCCCGTGCTGTTGCCCGGCCGTCACCTGCTCAACGCGGCGATGCTTGTCGCCTGCGGCTGGCTCACGATTGTCGTGTTGCAGCACGGCCCGAATTCGATGAACGCGTTGCTGGCAATCACTGCCATCGCAGGACTCATCGGCATTCATCTCGTACTCGCCATCGGCGGCGCAGACATGCCCGTCGTGGTGTCGATGCTCAACAGCTATTCCGGTTGGGCAGCGTCGGCGGCGGGCTTTATGCTCTCCAACGATTTGCTCATTGTCACCGGCGCACTCGTGGGTTCGTCCGGCGCGATTCTGAGCTACATCATGTGCCGCGCGATGAATCGTTCGTTTGTGTCTGTGATTCTCGGCGGCTTTGGTGGCGACGAAGGCGCCGCGCCTGCCGGTGGCGATGTGGTGATGGAAGGTGAGATGGTCGCCATCACGGCGACCGAAGTAGCCGAGCAACTCATCGAAGCGCGCTCGGTGATCATCGTGCCAGGCTACGGAATGGCCGTCGCGCAGGCCCAGCATCCGGTGCGCGAGATTGTTGAACTGCTACGCAAGCGTGGCGCGCAGGTGCGTTTTGCGATTCATCCGGTGGCCGGTCGCTTGCCTGGTCACATGAACGTGTTGCTCGCCGAAGCGAACTTGCCGTACGACATCGTTCTCGAGATGGACGAGATTCACGAAGACTTTGCCAGCACCGATGTGGTGCTCGTCATCGGCGCCAACGACATCGTAAATCCCAGCGCACTTGATGATCCGCGCAGCCCGATTGCCGGCATGCCGGTGTTGCCCGCGTGGGAAGCCGAGAGCTGCATCGTGTTCAAGCGTGGCCGCGGCGCCGGATACGCTGGTGTTGAGAATCCTCTCTTCTTTAAGTCCAAGACGCGCATGCTCTACGGTGACGCGAAGGCCACCGCGGATGCCCTGCTCGCAGCACTCCGCACCGCGGCGGGCCTTTGAACATTGCGAAGGCCTCTGAAGGCGGACTCATCCGCGCCGTCGGCGCGTTCGGTCTCGCGGCGGCGATTGCCAACATCATGGTTGGCGGCGGCATCTATCGCCTGCCTTCCAACGTAGCGTCAACACTCGGCGCTGCGGCTCCGATTGCCTACATCGTCTGCGCGGCGGTGATGGCGCTCATCGGTCTCTGCATAGCCGAAGCCGGCAGCCGCGTGTCGACCACTGGTGGCCCGTACGCGTATGTAGAAGTCGCGTTCGGTTCGTTCAGTGGCTTCATGACCGGCGTGATGACGTGGATGATTGGCATCACCGCGTTCGCCGCAGTCGCCAACGTCTTCATAGATAGCCTTGGTGCGGTTGTGCCCGCCTTTGCCTCACCGAGCGGTCGCGCGCTCGGACTGATCGCCGCGTTTGGATTTCTCGGCACAGTGAATATCGTTGGCGTGCGGCACGGCAATCGCCTCAACTCGACGATGATCATCATCAAGGTGATTCCGCTGCTTGTGCTTGTCGCACTCGGATTTAGCTCGGTTGATCCCGCGAATCTCGCCGTGACGTCGATGCCGGCGGCAGACACCATCGCCCGCACATCTATTGTATTGCTCTTCGCCTTCACCGGCGTGGAGTCCGCACTTGTAGTGGGTGGCGAGCTCAAGGATCCGGCGCGCACCGTGCCGCGCGGCATCTTGATTGGCATGGCAGGCGTGACGTTGCTCTACTTGAGCATTCAGCTCGTCGCGCAGGGCGTACTCGGCACCGCACTCGCTGGCTCCGCAACTCCGCTTGCAGATGCCGCGGGCGTGGCGATTGGTCCGTGGGGACGTCAGCTGCTGTTGTTTGGCGTGATTGTCTCGACGTTCGGTTATTTGAGCGGAATGTCGTTGGCCTCACCGCGCTCGCTGTTTGCTTTTGCGCGCGACGGCTTCCTCCCGAAGCAGCTGGCCAGCGTGCACTCGCGATTTCACACGCCCTGGGTTTCCGTCGTTGTGCAGCTGGCATTGGCCTGCACCATTGCCATCACCAGCAGCTTCGGCTCGCTCGCGGTGATCTCCAATGTGGCCGCCCTGCTCTGTTACTTGGGCTGCGCCGCGGCCGCGTGGCGCTTGCGTCGAGATGGCGTCCAGGAGCCCGGGGCCACACCTTTCCGTGCGCCAGGCGGAGCTGTCACTCCGGTACTGGCTTGCCTCGCGATTCTTGCACTCCTCACGTCGATTACGCCGGCGGAGTGGCTCGTGCTCGTGGAAGTGATTGCTGTTGCCACCGTGATTTTCTTCGTCACCCGTAAACACCGGGCCACTCGATGAGTCTGAAATTTCGGCTGATTGTCCTCAACTTCCTCCAGTTCTTTGTCTGGGGCGCGTGGCTCATCTCGCTGGGCGGATATCTCATCGTCACGCTCGGCTTCTCGGGATCACAGGTCGGCAGCATCTACGCGACGATGGGCATCGCGGCGCTGTTCATGCCGGGCCTGATGGGCATCATCGCCGACCGATGGATGAACGCCGAACGTGTGTTTGCGATTTGCCATCTCGGTGGCGCAGCAATGCTCGCGTGGGCTGCGACGAGTGCGAGCTACGAGACGTTGTATCCCATCATGCTGTTCAACGCGATGCTCTACATGCCGACCATCGCGCTCAACAATACGGTGTCGTACAAGCTGCTCGAGAACGCGGGCATGGATGTCGTGAAAGACTTCCCGCCCATTCGTGTGTGGGGCACGATTGGCTTCATCGCATCCATGTGGATTGTGGACTTCGCCGGACTCACCAAGAGTGCCATGCAACTCTACGTGAGCGCCGGCGCTGCGGCGTTGCTCGGCTTCTATGCGCTCACACTGCCACCCGCTCCTCCGGCTGGTAGCTCCAGCGGAACCTGGGGATCGCGCCTCGGACTCGATGCGTTGGTGCTGTTCAAGAATCGTCGCATGGCTGTGTTCTTCATCTTCGCCATGCTGCTCGGCGCGGCGTTGCAGATCACCAACGCCTTCGGCGGCGCATTCCTCGACGATTTCAAGACGACGTATCCCGACAGCTTCGGCGTGCAGCATCCCAACCTGC
>JAYUWY010000059.1:0-2178 GCA_043753285.1 Gemmatimonas sp.
GTGCAGCGTCGTCGAAAACAAAAAGACAGCGAAGAACGCCAATCCCATAGACACTTCGTTCACTTGGCGTCCTTCAGGCGAATGAGACCTTCCTGCGCCGCGCTCGCCACGAGCAATCCGCCGCGCGTGAACACCTGCCCGCGCACAAAGCCGCGCGCACCAAACGCCGTGGGCGAGTCATTCACGTAGAGCAACCATTCGTCGGCACGAAACGCGCGATGCAACCACAGCGTGTGGTCGAGTGACGCGATGATGAGTCGCGGATCGCGCCACGACACCGCGTGCGGCTGCAGCGAGGTGGGAAGAAATCCGTAGTCGCTCGCGTAAGCGAGAGTCGCTTGATGCAGAATCGGCTCATCGGCAATACGCTCGCGCAGCTTGAACCAAATCATGCGCTTCGCCTGCGACGGATCCACCGCCGCACCGTCGTTCAGCTTGAGTGGATGCACGCGACGGAACTCGAGTGGGCGATCCTGCGTGACGATCGCGCGAATGTGTTCAGGAAACACTTGCGCGTTGGCACGCACTGTCACGAGTTCGTCTTCCAAATCTTCCGGCATCGGCACATCAGGCATCGTCACCTGATGATCCATGCCCGGCTCTTCGAGATGAAACGACGCCGAGAGATGAAAAATGGCTTCGCCGTGCTGAATCGCCGTGACGCGCCGCGACGTGAACGAGCGACCGTCGCGCGGACGATCCACGAAGTACACGATGGGCGCACGCGTGTCGCCTTCGCGCAAGAAGTAGCCGTGCACCGAATGCGCTTCGCGCGCATCGGGTACCGTGCGCCGCGCAGCGACGAGCGCCTGCGCAAACACTTGGCCACCAAAGACGCGGCCCGTGCCAATGTCACGGTTGGCGCCACGATAAATGTTGTGCTCGAGTGGCTCGAGCTCGAGAAGCTGGATGAAGTCGGTAACGACGGACATCGAACCTATGGCGTGAGGGTCGCCTTCAATCTATCGCCCGCACGCCACGGTGTCAGAAGTCCATGGTCATCCGCAACACGACGGTGCGGCCTGGTCCGTCGGCGAACGCTTTGTACCGACTCATGAAGCTCCGGTAGCGCGTATCCAACGCGTTGCGCACGCCGACATCCACCACGAGCACCTGCGATCCGGCCAACACGGTGCCACCCGCGCCGAGCTGCCACAGCGTGTAACCGCTGGGCGCGAGGTCGCGCGGATCGAGTCGCGACTGACGCCAGTTGCGCTCGCTCCCAACACTCAGCCACGGACGCATGAGCACGTGGCCGAGTCGCGCGCGCTCAAGACGCGCACCGAGCAGTACGCGCGGCGGTGGCACGAAAGTCAGCGGTACATCGACGGTGGTGTTGGTGCCGTGCACGATATCGCCCGCGGCTTGCAGCGTGAGCCACGACTGGGCGCGCCACGCGAAGCGTCCTTCCACGCCGCGCAGCACGGCGTTGCCCTGCACGACTTCTAGCGAATCAAATCCCGCGCCGCCGGTGCCGAACGGTCTCAAATAGATGTAGTCGCGAATCGCATTGTTGAACACGCTGATCTCGCCCGTGAGCTTCCGGTGTTCCACGCGCACGCCAATATCCGTGTTGAGCGACGTCTCCACGTTGAGCGTGGGATTTCCGCGCTCGTACGCGCGTGTGCCCTCGTGGAATCCGTTGGCATACAGGTCCGGCGCTGCGGGTGCGCGGAATCCGCGACCGACGCTCGTCACCAGCGACGCCCATTCACTCAAGCGATACGCCAGGCCTGCGCTGCCCGTCACCGCCTGATGCGTCTGCGACTGCGCCGACAATCCGAGCACGGCGTCGTCTTCCACCGAGAGCTCACGCACATCCCAACGCGCACCGAGCGTTGCGCGCAAACGGCCGCGCTGCAAATGCTCGAGCGCGTACACCGCCGCGTTGCGCGACTGCGAGTTGGGAATCAGCGTCGCGGTGCCGCGCTTCTGGAACCGACTGTCCATCGCGAACACGCCGATGGTGCCACCGCTAAACGGACCGACGCCATCGTGATGCAAATGCAGAAACCCGCTCGCACTGTTAATCAACAGTCCAAGCGTGATGTCGCTCGACGTGTCCGCCGCAAACTCGCGACGGAAATTGTGCTCCACGCCCAACTGCGCCTGCAGACGTGTACGCGTGCTGAGCTTGGTGTCGGCCTCGAGCGTGCCACGACGCGTCGTGAGCCGCTG
>JAYUWY010000060.1:0-4325 GCA_043753285.1 Gemmatimonas sp.
CCGTGCGCAATCGTGAGCGGCGTTGTGCCGCCGTTCTTCACCGGCACCATCCACTCGTCCGGAAAGTCTGCATCGATCGTCCCGGGAGAGTTCACAATCACGAGGTCGGTCTTTAACGACGTGCCCGAGCGGGGCCGAACTTGTGCCTCATACCCCTCTGGGAGCTGCGCGCGGAATCCGAGCGGAACCAACGCTTTTTCGCCCGGAGCGAGCGTCAGCGAACCGCCAGATTCTACCCCGCGCTCCTGCCGGACGCCCTGCACAAAGACCTGCACGCGTCCCGCCGTGAAGCAGGCGGACAGGTCGTGTCCGGCGCTAGCCGCCGTGGCCCGCCGGGGAGGCAGGACACCCTCATGCAACGCCTCAAAAATGATTGCCGTCATTCGAGAAAAGTACATCCTCGCGCCAATGCTGGGGTATCATTGTGCACAATGCGCCACACTGCCCCGCTCCTGCGCTCATTCCTCGCGCTGGTCCTCCTTGCAGCCGCAGCTGGCGCGCAGGACACCACCGCCGACACCACCACCGTCCGCGAGCCGCGTGAAGTCGGCGCGCAAGCTCAGGCGCGCTTCGAGACGTTTCGGCGCGCCAACTTGCCCATGCACCGCGGCGGCTCGGTGAATGCGTGCCAAGAGCGCGTTGGCCGATTCTGCTACTGGTACGATTCGGTCTCGCCGCCTCCCGCGCCCGAGCATCAAAGCGTCGTCGATGCGCGCAACAGTCTGATTATGCTACTCGACTCGCTCGCCCGCACGCTGCCTACCGACGAGTGGCTCGCTGGCCAACGCATTCGCTACCTCGATGAAGCAGGTCGCGGCGCCGATGCACTCACGGCCGCGCGAGCGTGCCGCTCCTTTGGCTGGTGGTGTCCCGCCCTCGAAGGCTTCGCGCTCCATCAACTCGGCCGCTACGCCGAGGCCGAGGCCGTGTGGGACAAGATGATCGCGTCGATGGCGCCGCCGCTGCAGTGTCTGTGGACCGACATCTCGTGGTATCTCGACGACGACACACGTCGCCAATATTCGCGCAATGTCTGCGGCACCCCGCAGCGAGTCGCGTACGAATCGCGCATCTGGTGGTTGGCCCGCACGCGCTACGGAATGGCAGGTAACGATTCGCGCAGTGAGCATTTTGCCCGTCATACGTACGCCGAGTTTCTGCGCGCCGCACCGGGCGCGCACATGTTTGGATTTGACGAGGACGAGCGCGAGTTGTTGCTGCGCTTTGGCTGGCCACGCGCGTGGTCACGCGGCCCGTTGATTCCCGCCGGTCCCGGGCGACCGGCGCAGGTGAGCATCGTCGGACACGATCCGACGCCAGCGCACCGGTTCATCCCTCCGCACTACGTCATCACATCACCCGTCACGTCTGATTCCACCGACTGGGCGGTGCAGTTGCCGCCGGTCGTCGCGCGCTATCAACCGCCATACGCCAAGCGCTTGTTGATGCTGGAGCATCAACAGGGATTGTTTCGTCGGGGCGATACGGCGCTCGTGGTGTTGGCATACGACGTGCGCCGAGTCGCCGGCATCGAAGGTGCACCATGGGAGGCAGCGCTTGTCGCGACGCCCATCGGTGCGCCACAGCAGCTCCAAACAGTGATTGCCCGCGCTCCATCGCGCGGCACCTTGATGGTGCGCGCGCCGTGGGGCCCACTGTTGATGAGCGCCGAGTTGGCCGCACCTGGCGCGAGCACGCTGGTTCGCGCGCGCTACGGCATTCGACCGCCGCTGGCCACGGGCACGCGCGTGTCGCTCTCTGACTTGTTGTTCTACACGCCCTACGGCGACTTCCCCACCACGGTAGAAGAAGTGCTGCCCCACGCCATCCCCACGCAACGCGTGCGCAGCTCGCAGAAGATCGGCGTCTTCTGGGAGGCCTACGGCACCGACCCCAACGGCGAGCAGATGACCATCTCGCTCACCGTCGTGCAGGAGACCGAAGAGGCGGGCGTATTCCGTCGCTCGGCGCGGGCGCTCCGCCTCTCGCGTGCGTCGGCCCCGGTCAGCGTCACCGTCCAGGATCTCTCCGCGCGCGGCAGCACGCGCTCGGCGCGCGCCCTAGAGATTGACATCTCCACCCTGCGCCGCGGCGAGTACCTCGTGCAGCTTGAGGTGTCGGTGGCAGGCCAATACACCATTCGCACGGACCGACGCATCGTTGTGACGGGCCCCTGATTAACTTTTCGGCGCCTATGCGCTTCCCCACTCTTTTCGCTCTTGCCGCCGCCGGTGCTCTCACGGCTGCCGCTCAGTCTGCTCCTGCGACGTCTCCTGCACAGCGTGCCGAGCCAATCCCAGGCGGCACGCCGCGCCCGGGAGCGATTCTGCCGCATCACCGCATCATCGCGTACTACGGCAATCCGTTGTCGCGGCGCATGGGCATCATGGGCGAGTACCCGCCTGATCAAATGCTCGCGATGCTCGACGCCGAAGTCGCAACGTGGGAAGCCGCCGATCCGGGCACGCCCGTGAAGCCTGCGCTGCATTTGATTGCTGTTGTAGCGCGCGACAATCCAGGTCCCGACGGGAAGTATCGTGGTCGCATGGCCGACACATTGATTGAACGCGTCGCACAGTGGGCTGCGACGCGCGACGCGTTGGTGTTTCTCGATGTGCAGATTGGCCAGTCGACGCTGCAAGAAGAGTTGCCGCGCCTTGAGCGCTTCTTGCGTCGGTCCAACTTTCACCTCGGCATTGATCCTGAATTCGCGATGCGCGACGGCGGAATTCCAGGACGCCGCATCGGCACGTACGACGCGGCGGAGATTAACTACGCGGTGCAGTTCTTGTCGCGCATCTCACGCGAAGCGAATGTACCGCCCAAGGTGCTCGTGATTCATCGCTTCACGCGCCGCGGCGTCACCAACGCAGCAAACATCCGTCTCGATCCCAACGTGCAGATTGTGATGCACATGGATGGCTTCGGCTCGCCGACGCTCAAACGCGGCACGTGGAACGCGTACATCCGCACGGAGCCCGTGCAGTTTGCCGGATGGAAGCAGTTCTATAAGGAGCGCAATGACAATCCGCGCACCACAGTGCAAGAGATTATCGCGCTACGCCCGCGGGCGCTGTACATCCAGTACCAGTAGCAGCAACACCGACAGCTACCGGACGAGTACCACGCCCTTCACGCCATCGGCCTGCGCGAACAGCTTGCCGTTGGGGTTGTAATAGAAGATGCGGCGCTTGCGGCCTTCCACGATCTCGTCGGCGCGTGTGAACTGCTGAACTAGCGCGAGCTGCCCTTCCTCGCGCACCGGGAACGTGGCCGCCGGATAGCTCACGAAGACTTCGTCTTGCTGAATATCCACGATCGCCGACTCGCGCGTCTGGCGAATGATGGCAATCGCCTCGTCACGCTGCAGCGGCGTGGCAATGATGTCGGACTGCACAACGCCGACTTCGAACTTCGGTTCTTCGCGCGTCATCCACACCAACAGTGCCACGACGAGAATGCCGCCCACCGAGTACTGCACGACGGGGGTCTGGCGACGGAATGCGTACCAAACCTTCATCACGCGCGGCTCGATTTGCGCGCGCAACTCGGAGACGATGGACGTCGCGCCCTTGCCAGCTGCTGGCTGCGTGCGCGTAGATGCGCGCTTGCCCCGCGCCGGCTCCGCAGCGTACGGAGTGAAGCAGTAGGGGCAAACCCGCAGATTTTTGCTTTCCTTCTCGCAGACGTTGCAGATCATCGCCCTAAAGGAAAGGCCCGCCGCCCTCCTCGGCAATGGAGGAGGGCGGCTTTCACGAGAAAATCACGCGGCGCGGTAGTCCCGTTGCGCCTGCGACATCCCGCCGCCATCCATCACACGGGTGTAGCCCGCAGCGGCGAGTACCGCGGCCGCCTGCGCGGACCGACCACCACTGGCGCAATACACGAGGATACGACTGTCCTTCTTGAGGCCCTTCGCATCGAGGTCGCGAGGCAAGCGATCTACGGGAATGTTGGTGGCGCCGTCGAGGTGGCCGAGCCAGAACTCGACGAAGGAGCGCACGTCGATGACGGCGTCGAGGGGGAGATCGCGAAACTGCGGCATTGGATTTGGATTGGTGTTTACTATTCTACTATATAGTAGACTATACGAGATACCCCACCGCGTCAACTACCAGTTGAATCAGCGCGGAAGGCGCGCCGCGGCAGCGGCCAACATCACCCAGCCGCCAATAAAGCACACGCCGCCCAGCGGAGTAATCGCACCGAGCGCGCGCACGTTCGTGAATGCCATCGCATACAAGGAGCCTGAGAACAGCACCGTGCCCGCCACGAATGCCCAGCCCGCCGGCGCCGCGAGTGCCGCCGCACGCTCGCCTTGGGAC
>JAYUWY010000061.1:0-4312 GCA_043753285.1 Gemmatimonas sp.
CCAAGCACCCGCGAGCGCAACGCAACGCGCCCAGACAATGCGGGAACGCCGTTGTCGTCGCCGGCGAACTGGCCCGCGCGTTTTCCGCTGGCGAAATGCGTGCGACCCGTGGAGTTGAGTACGACGCCTTCACCGAGTCCATTGGTGAGATACGCGTCGTAGGTGAGCGTGAGTCCCGACGTTGGAACAACACGACCGTTCACGCCGAAGCCGACCTCGGAGAGCGTGGACGGAATAATCTCCGTCGCCACGAGTGGTCGGTCGACAAACTCCCAGCGCGGTCCATCGTGATTCTGATTGAACGCACCAATGGGCGGCAGAAGTATGCCGGCGCGCAGCACGAGCGCCGACGAGAGGCGCAGGTCAAGCAGTGCAGTCTCGAGCGCAATCTCCTGCGTCCCGTGCTCAAACTCGAGCTCCGAGAGAAAGCGAATGCGAGCGCCGATCGATGAGTACAAGAAGATGTTGAAGCGACGAAGCTCCATCGAGAGGCCAGGCCCGATGCCTTCTTCGCGCGTGTAATGCGCATTGGCCTCGACGTAGCCACCGATTGCCGTACGACCCGCGGACGAAATGAATGGGCGCTGATAGATGCTGCCCTGGACGGATGACGAATCATCTTGAGTGAGCAACGGTGCGCGTGGTGCGAATGCCATCAACGCAAATGCGGCTGTGATGTAGTGAGTGATTGAGTGCATTAGACTTTACCTCGCGACGCGAGGTCAATCACTAGGTGGTCCGCGAACTCGACCAACTGGAAGCGCTCGAGAGGAAGCTCCGCTGGCCCTTGGAGCAACGCACCGTTGAGCGCGTACTCGCTGCCGTGACAGGGGCAGACCAATCGATCTGCGAACGGCTCCACTTCGCAGCCGCGATGCATGCAGCGCGTGGAGAGCGCGACGGCCGGTGCACCCGGCACGCGTCGCACAAAAATTGGTAGGTCGAGCTCTGGGACTTCCACGAGCGCGCGGCCGTCGGCGTCGAGTGCGCTGTACGGCAGGTGCACTTCGTTGTTTCGACGATCGCCCAACACGTACGGCACCGACGCACAACCGACGCCGAGTATCGGCAGCGCGGCACGCGCACTCAGTGCAGCGGCGCCCAGCGCGATTTGTTGCGCGCGTCGCAGAAACGTTCGACGCGGGACGGTCATAGCGACCTCAAGTAGCGGAGCAATCGCTCTTGTTCCTCAACAGTGAGCGCGTTGAAGGCCGCACGACTCGCCGCTGCTTCGCCACCGTGAAAGCCAATCGCCGCGCGGAGTGAGCGCGCTCGCCCGTCGTGCAACAAGAACATCGTGCCGCCCGTTGCACGAGCGGCCAACCCGATGCCCCACAGCGGCGCCGTGCGCCACTCGGACGACGTCGCGTTGCCTTCGGTGTAGCCGTCATCGAGATCTGCACCCATGTCGTGGAGCAACATGTCCGTGAACGGTGCAAACTCCACGCGGTCGAGCGGCGCAATTGCAGAGGGTCCAGTGCGCAGCGTCGTGACGTGACACTTTGCGCAGCCGACATCAACAAACAGATCGCGTCCTGCAACGACCTCCGCGTTTGATGCCTCGCGACGCGGCGGCGGACGCAGCGCGCGCAGATAAAACACCACGCTGCTCACAATGCCAGAACCAACTTCGGGATCCGTCACCCCATCGCCGCCAGTGCCTGGAAGTCCAGGCTGGAGCAAATCGTCAGGATGAGCGTCCGTGGTGAGCCCCATGTCCTCGGAATAGGCATTCACGGTTTGATGGCGCAGCGTGATTGTTGTCGCCTTCTTCCCGAAGCGACCGAGATATCTGCCCGACCACGCGACGTGTCGTGCCGTGGGCCCAGGAACGCCCCGCATCGCGTCTGCCGCGAGCGCGTCAACAGATGGCGATGCAGCCACCCAGCTCGGTCGTCCCGAGATTCCATCGGCGTCGACGTCGGCGGAATCCGCCAGCGCGAGAATCGTCGTGTCGTCTACGGCTTCGAGAAGTCCGAGTCCCGTGACCGCCGGAGGCGATCATTGGATTGAAGCTCGGTCCGTCGTAGCGGCCGAACCGCGTGATCTCGAAGAGTGGATGACCTTTGCCATCGCCCGCGTGACAAGATCCGCAGGATTGCGCGACGAACATCGGACCGAGACCGTCATTGGGTGCGAAGGGGCGCCCAAACTCGCCATCGCCGCGTACGAAGAGCGCGCGCTGCGAAGTGGAAAGCCCGTCGATGGGGCCCTCGAGAATTGAGTCAGCGTCTGGCGCGTCCGGGAAGAACGGTTCGGCGCAGGCGCTCAGCACCAGAGCGACAATGCGATACGGGTAGCAGAAAGCATAAGTTAGTATGCACTAACTTTAAATCTCCGTCAAGACCAGCGCCGCCACCAGCGCATCGCGCAACTGTTCGCGGGTTGGTCCCCCGCCCACAGCGCATCCGGCCCCGTTCGTCGGCGACTTTCGCTCCACATCGAGTCCGTTCACGAGCACCGTCGGGGACGCGTAGCCTCGGAGGTGATCGGGCGTCGCTGCGGCTTCCGTGTCCCACTCACTCCAACTCGCGGAGGACTGCAGGCTCGCCAGCGCGTCTCGAAGTCGTTCGCGCGTCGAGGCAGCATGTGGACATCCCTCGAAGTAAATCAAATCAATCTGCATCGCTCTCTCCCCTCTGCGGGTCCGAGCGCCGCCAGCTTGGGGCACTCCTCAATGACTGTAATGCAAAATAGATCGCCTGAGCGTCGCGACTAGGCGGACGCTTGGGCGTGCCCATCGTCGCGGCGCACCACCAGACACGCATTGATGCCGCCGAAGCCAAACGAGTTGGAAATCGCAAACTCGGCGTCCACGCTGCGTCCCGTACCTGGCACGCAGTCGAGATCACACTTGGCATCGGGCGTGACGAGGTTGAACGTCGGCGGAATCCAGCTGTTGCCAACCGCGAGCGCGCTGATGGCAGCTTCCCACGCACCGGTGGCGCCGAGCGCGTGGCCGTGAAAGCCCTTGGTGCCGCTCACCGGCACTCGCGACGCGTGGTCTCCGAGCGCGAGTTTGATGGCGGCGGTCTCGGCGGGATCGTTGAGCGGCGTCGAGCTCGCGTGTGCATTCACGTAGGAGATGTCGTGCGCGCCAATGTGTGCGTCGTCCATCGCGAGGCGCATTGCGCGTGCGGCCTCGCGACCGTCGGCGTGCGGCGCAGTCATATGAAAGCCGTCGTTCGTGCTGCCGTAGCCGCTGATTTCGGCGATGATCGGCGCGCCGCGAGAAATTGCGCGCTCGCGTTCTTCAAGCACGAGCACGGCGGAGCCTTCGCTCATCACGAAACCATCGCGCTCGGCGTCGAAGGGGCGCGAAGCGGAGTGCGGTGCATCGTTGCGCGTGCTCATGGCGCGAATCAATGAGAACGATCCGAAGCACAGCGGAAACAGCGGCGCCTCAGCGCCGCCGGCAAACATCACATCCGCGTAGCCGTGTCGGATTTGCCGCACGGCTTCGCCGATGGCCATCGTGCCGGACGCGCAGCTCATCGCGTTGGTGGAGTTGGGTCCGTACAAACCGAACTCGATGGCCACGTTGCAACTCGCGGATCCACCAAACACCGAGAGCGCGAGGAGCGTATCAACCGACTTGAGTCCGCCCGTGAAGAAGTTGCCGAGTTGTTCTTCCGCGTAGCCGACGCCACCGAGTGCGGTGCCGAGCATTGCACCGATGCGCGTGCGATCGCAGGTGGGGAGATCGAGCGCTGCGTCGTCGGCCGCCATGCGTGCGGCGGCGACCGCGAAGTGTCCGAATCGGTCGAGGCGCTTTACCCGTTTGGCATCCATAAAGTCTTCGGGATGAAAGTCCCGGACTTCTGCTGCGACGTGTGTGCGAAAGGGCGTGGGATCAAAGCGTGAAATGGTGCGCACCATTGATTGCTGCGCGCGCACACCGTTCCAGAGCGCATCGCGACCGACGCCAAACGGTGAGATGGCGCCAATACCCGTGATGACAACGCGACGTGGCGAGTTCATACGCGCCTCGCCTCTGCGGCGCGCACGAGGCCCGTCATCGTGCGCGATGCAATGCCGTGTACGAAGACTGGGCCAATGACCGCGGTGGCGGCGATGCCTCCAATGAGCGGCCAGCTCGGGCCATTCCACACGTGGAGCAGTGTGATCTGCGTGCCGGTGGCGGTGGGCGCAAAGGTCCAGTCCACATCCATTCCCGTTGTGATGCCCGCGATGTGACGAAAACGCACGGCGGGACGGTCGTGATCGACTTCCATCAGCGAGCGCCACCACGTGCGCCAATTGAGCGCGCCAAAGGGACGGTTGGCGCACATCTCCACGATGCCGCCGCCAT
>JAYUWY010000062.1:0-9019 GCA_043753285.1 Gemmatimonas sp.
AAGGCGTTTGACCTCGTGATGCTCGAATGGCGCGAGCATTTTTCGCGCAGCACGAATCCCCTGATGCGCGAGCGCACGGGCGATCTCGTGGACGTGCACATTCGTTTGCTGTCGATTCTGCTCGGGCTGCCGGACCACGATCCCGTGGATTTGCTGCCGGGCGCCAACGCGATTGTCGTCACGCACGACCTCACGCCGAGCCTCACGATTCAGTTGGATCGTCGCTCGATTGCGGGCATCGCGACGGACGCGGGCACGCGGACGTCGCACGTGGCGATTCTCGCGCGGTCGTTGGGATTGCCCGCCGTCGTTGGGTTGATTGACGCCACGAGTCGCATTGTGGCCGGCGAGCGCGTGATTCTCGACGGTACGAACGGTCGCCTCATCGTGAAGCCCACGGCGGCTGAGCTCTCGCAGTTTGCGGATCGTGCACGTCGCGAGGAAGTGACCAAGGCCGAGCTCGCGACGCTCGTTGATGTAGAAGCCAACACGACAGACGGCACGCACATCACGCTGCGCGCGAATGTGGACTTGCCGGATGAGGCGGCGGCGGCGGCGTTGCAAGGCGCTGAAGGCGTGGGGTTGATGCGCACCGAGTTCTTGGTTGTAGGCCGCGCGGCCATGCCCACGGAAGACGAGCAGTACGCGGCGTATCGCAAAGTGCTGGACGCCTTCAAGGGCAAGCCAGTCGTGATTCGCACGTATGACGTGGGCGGCGACAAGTTGCCCGTGGGCGGATTTCCGCACGAGCCCAATCCATTTCTTGGATGGCGCGCGATCCGCATGTGTCTCGACGAGCCGGAGCTCTTCAAGGTGCAGCTACGGGCATTGTTGCGCGCGGCGATGCACGGCGATCTGCAAATCATGTTGCCGCTCGTGGTCAGTGTCGATGAAGTGCGCCAGGCGCGCTATCTCCTGCGGGAGTCGGCAGCGGAGTTGGCCGCGCGCGGTGTGCCGCATCGTGTCGACGTGCCGTTGGGTGTGATGATCGAGACGCCGGCCGCGGCCGTCTGCGCGGATACGTTCGTGAAGGATGTGGACTTCTTGAGCATCGGCACCAACGACCTCGTGCAGTACACGTTGGCGGTGGACCGTGGCAACGCGTCATTGATTACTCGGTTCACGCCGCTCCATCCGGCAGTGCTGCGTCTGATCGCACGCACGGTTGAAGTGGGGAGCGGCGCAACGCTGCCCGTGAGTGTCTGCGGCGAAATGGCCTCGCAGCCGTTGATGGCGTATGCCCTCATTGGCTTGGGCGTGCGGCAGTTGTCGGTCGCGGCGGTAGGACTTCCCGCGGTGAAGCGCATCGTGCGCGGCATCAGCATGGAGCGCGCTTCGAAGGCGGCACGTGCCGCGCTTGAGTCGGCCACCGCTCGTGACGCCGAGACCATTCTGCGTGCGGGAATGGAAGAAGAACTTGGCGAAGAGCTCGTCGACGGCTTGCTCGGGCTGCGCTAAGCGCGTTAATCTTCGAGTGTTGAAATTGCTCGAAACGCGGCCGGCCCGAGCGCCGGCCGCTTCTACTATCCCAGCCCAATCCAACCGATGCTGCATCGTCACCTCTTCACCTCGGAGTCCGTCTCCGAGGGGCACCCCGACAAGATCGCCGACCAGATCTCGGATGCCGTGCTCGACAATCTCCTCGCCAAGGACGCGCGTTCGCGCGTCGCCTGCGAGACGATGGTTACCACCGGCCTCGCGACAATCTTTGGCGAAGTGACAACTGATGCGTGGGTGGATCTGCGCGGCATCGTGCGTCAGACCATCAAGGAGATCGGCTACACGGAGTCAGGCATCGGCTTCGATGCCGATTCCTGCGCCGTGCTCAATGCACTCGGACAGCAATCGCGCGACATCGGTCAGGGCGTGGACACCGGCGGCGCTGGTGACCAGGGCATGATGTTTGGTTTCGCCTGCGATGAGACACCGGAATTGATGCCGCTGCCGATCACGATGGCGCACAAGCTCGTGAAACAGCTCGCCGATCGTCGGAAGGACGGCACGTTGCCGTGGCTGCGTCCGGACTCCAAGTCGCAGGTGTCGGTGGTGTACGAGAATGGCCGTCCGGTGGAAGTGGACACCGTCGTCATCTCCACACAGCACGCGGACTCGGTGAAGAACAAGACGATTCACGAGGCGGTGAAGCGCGACATCATCAACGAAGTGATTCCGCCCGAGCTGCAGTCGAAGAAGATGAAGATTCATATCAACCCGACGGGCCGTTTCGTGATTGGTGGCCCACACGGCGACGCGGGCCTTACGGGCCGCAAGATCATCGTGGACACGTACGGTGGCATGGGTCGTCACGGTGGTGGCGCGTTCTCGGGCAAGGATCCGTCCAAGGTGGATCGCTCGGCGGCCTACGCTGCGCGCTGGGTGGCGAAGAACATCGTCGCCGCGAAGCTCGCGACCAAGGTGGAAGTGCAGGTGGCCTATGCCATCGGTGTCGCGAAGCCGGTCTCCGTGATGGTGGATACATTCGGCACGGGCTCGGTGGACGAGTTGGCGATCATGCGTGCGGTGAATGAGGTATTTGACCTCACGCCGAAGGGCATCATCGACGCGCTTGAACTGCGGAAGCCAATCTACGGCCCGACAGCGGCGTACGGCCATTTCGGTCGTGAGCCAGAGAAGACGGTGCGGCTTGGCCAGAAGGTGACGCTCTTCACGTGGGAGCGCACGAATAAGGTGGCTGAGCTCAAGCGCGCTGTGCGCGCGGGCTGAGGCCCGCGCCTAAGGCCCCTGGGCCATGGTGGAAGTCACCGTCAGCCGCATTGGCCTCGACGCGCAGTCGCAGGCCTTCGTCGTGATCCTTGAGGAGCGCGCGGGCAACCGCGCGCTTCCTATTTGGATAGGTCGCCCCGAGGCCGAGGCGATTGCGGCGCATCTCAACGAAGTGAAGCGCGAGCGGCCGATGACGCACGATCTCGCCGCCGCGCTGGTGCAAGGACTTGGTGGATTGCTGCGTCGCGTGCAGATCACGCGCGTGGTGAAGGGCACGTTCCACGCGGAGCTACACATTGCGCGCGCGGGTTCCAACGTGATGGTGGATGCGATACCGTCCGATGCGATTGCTATCGCACTGCGACTGGGTGCGCCTCTGTTTGTGTCCGAGGCGTTGCTCGACGAAGACGGAAGCCCGTATGACAGCGACAATGTGATTGACGCAGATCATCTTTCTGCGGAAGAGTTGCAGCGGCATCTCGCCCAACTGCGCCCCGAAGACTTTGGCCGGTTTATTCCGTGAATACTCAGTTGATGCGTCGCGCGCTCCTGCTGACGGTGCTCAGCGTTCCTATCGCGCTGAGCGCGCAGAGCAACCGCTCGTTCAGCGGTCGCATTACGCGCCCGGGTCGCGGTGCGGCGCAGCTGCCCGTGGTGGGCGAGTGGATTGTCTTGCATCGCGTGGGTGCCGATGCGGCAGCGCCCATCGACTCGATGCGCACGCGCGCCGATGGATCGTACGCCTTCACGTATCGCGCGACCGGTGATTCCAACGCGGTGTATTTCGTGAGTACGTCGCGTGGTGGCGTCGCGTACTTCTCGCAGCCCACGCGCGAGCCGCGTGTGCGCGGTGGTGCCGCTGATCTCGTCGTGTTCGATACGACCAGCGCCCCCATTGAAATCAGTATTCGTGCGCGCCACATCATCGTGACCGCACCGGACTCGGCGGCAGCGAATCGTACGGTGATTGAAGTGTACGAACTCTCTAATGATTCCACGCGCACACGCGTACCGGGTGCGCAGCAGCGCGCCACGTTTGACGTACCTATTCCGCTTGGGGTCGGCACCGTGACGGGCGGCCAGGGCGATATCTCACCCGATGCGATTCGCGCCGACGAAGGTCGCGTGCGCGTGTGGGCACCAATCGCGCCTGGACTCAAGCAGTTCTCGTTCTCGTACGAACTGCCGGTGTCGCAATCGGAACTCGTCGTGGCGCTCGAAGGCAACATCCCCGTGATGGAAGTGCTCATCGAGAATCCCAACGGAAGCGCGGTGGGTGCGGACATTGCCGAGGTGGATCCCGTGTCGGTTGAGGGACGGCCGTTCAAGCGCTTCCTGGCGCAGAATGTCACGGGCCCAAGTACGCTCAATATCTCAACACCGCGCGCAACGAGCACGACGCGCAACATGCGCGTGATGTTGGTGGTGGTGTCTGTGGGCGCCGCGATGCTCTTGGGCCTAGGCATGGCGATGACGCAGAAGGGTCCGGCGGCGTTCAAGCGATCTCGCGAAGCGCGTCCGGAAGTGCTCGCGCTCGAAGTCGCGGCGCTGGACGCCGCGTACGAGAAGTTGGAGTCGCCCACAGAAGCGCAGAAGGCGGAGCACTACCTCAAACGCGCCCAACTGAAGGGCCGGTTGAGCGCGGCGCTTGCCAAGCGAGATGGACTGGCGTAGGATTGTGTTCAACAATTGATTTGCGAACACGGGACACGGAAGTCGGTTTAATGCCGACGCGGCCCCGCCACTGTATCGGGCAGTAGTACACGTCCACTCGAGCACAGCCACTGCGTTCTGCGGAACGCGGGAAGGTGAGTGATGACGGCCCGGAGCCAGGAGACGACCCTCGTTCGCGCCACTTCGACACCCTCGGGGGAGGGTCCGTGGCGTTAGCGCTGGTCCGTGCTGATGCGTGGATCGTGCCGACGTGATACCGGGCTTCTTCCTCAACCAGGAAGGAGCCCGTTTATGTTCGACCGCGTTCGGAACGTCATCGTTGCAGCCCTCGTCGCCACCGTGCTCGCCTGCGCTGGTGAGCGCGCCGCCGTGAGCGGCCCCATCGTCGTCGACGACTTTGGCGACACGCTGCGACTGGCTGGCCCCGTGACGCGCGTCGTCTCGCTCAATCCGGTCACGACCGAACTGCTGTTCGCACTCGACGCAGGCGCGCTGTTGGTTGGGCGCACGAGCTGGGATCTCTTTCCTGCTGAAGCCGCAGCCGTTCCCGATATGGGCGCCGGCATGGGGCCGAACATCGAAATGGTCATCGGGCAGCGCCCTGACCTCGTACTGCTCTATGGCAGCGAAAGCAATCGCACCGCGGCACAACAGTTTCGCGCAGCCGGTATCGCGACGCTCACGTATCGCACGGATAAGATTGAAGACCTGCAGCGCGTGGTGCCCATCATTGCCGCGGCGATTGGCCGCGATTCGTTGGGCCGACTCGTCGCCGACTCGGTGCGCGCGAGTGTGAACGCGGTGCGCGATTTGCCGCGGCCGAGCGAACCCGTGCGCGCCTTCTGGCATGTGTGGGATGCGCCGTTGATGACCATCGGCGGTGGCAGCTACTTGAGCGAGCTACTCACCGTTGCCGGCGCGACCAATGTGTTTGACGACATCGCGGCGCCGTCACCGCAGATTTCGCTCGAAGAAGTCGCGCGCCGCAATCCTGATGTGATCCTCGCGGGCCCGAACACAGCAGAGAAGATTCTCGCGAGTCCAGCTTGGCAGTCGGTGACGGCAGTGCGTATGCGACGCGTCGTCGTGATTGATACGACAATCGTCGGACGGCCCGGCGTGCGCATGGGTGAAGCCGCGCGCTTCTTGCGCCGCAAGCTCGTGGATTCCATGCCGCACACTGGCGCGGGCATTCCGTGACCCTGCGTCACTGGCTGTTCCTCGTTGCCGCGGTGTTGCTGGCCGTCGCCTTCGGCATTGCCGGAGGCTCGGTGCCAATTCCGCTCGGCGATGTGTTGCGCGCGGTGTTTGGTGACGGAGATGCCACGCACTTGGCCATCATTCAGAATCTGCGCTTGCCACGCGTGGCGCTTGGACTCGCAGTAGGTGCAGGCCTCGCGGTGAGCGGCACGGCGTTGCAAACCACGCTGCGCAATCCGCTCGCTGAGCCGTATTTGCTTGGCGTCTCTGGTGGCGCTGCGGCTGGCGCGGTAGCTGCGGTGACACTTGGGATTGCGTCGAGCGCGTTGCTTCCGCTCGCGGCATTTGCGGGTGCTGTGGTGGCGGTGATTGTCGTGCTCCTCGTCGCACGCGCTGTTGCCGGTCACGCTGATCCGCGCGTGTTGTTGATGGCGGGCGTTGTGGTCGGCGCATTCTGCACGGCGCTTATCATGGTCGCACTTGCCACCGCCCCAGAGAACGCCGTGCGCGGCGCACTGTGGTGGATGATGGGTTCGCTCGGCGACGCGCAGTGGCGCGGTGTGCTCTGGGTGGCCTCCTATGTGGTGGTCGGCATCGCATTGCTCTTTGCCTGGGCGCGTGACGTGGATGTGCTCGCACTCGGCGAAGATGCCGCGGCTTCACTCGGACTTCCCGTGGAGCGCGTCACGCGTCGCATCTACTTCGCGTCGTCGTTGCTTGCGGCCGCGACTGTTGCCGGAGCGGGGCTGATTGGCTTTGTCGGACTGATCGTGCCCGCTATTGCGCGCGCGCTTGGTGCCAAGAACACACGGCAAGCAATTGTAGCGTCCGCGCTCGCTGGTGCGGCGCTTGTCGTCTTTGCTGATCTGGCCGCGCGCACTTTGCTCGCACCCGCCGAACTTCCGCTTGGGGCCGTGACTGCACTCATCGGCGTGCCGTTCTTCCTGTGGCGTCTGCGGAGCATGCGATGATCCGCTTTGACGATGTCGTGCTGCGCTATCCGCGCGCGGCGGCACCAGCGGTTGACGGCGTGTCGTTCAACTGTGCGCCCGGACGTATCACCGCCGTCGTTGGTCCCAACGGCAGCGGCAAGAGTACACTCGTGCGCGCGTTGCTCGGCCGCATGCCGCTCGAGCGCGGCCACATCACGCTCGACGGTTCACTCATCGAGTCAATGGAACGCAAATCGATTGCGACCACGATGGCTGTGGTGCCGCAGCGTGAGGAGCCCGTGTTTCCGCTCATCGTGCGCGACTACATCGCGCTCGGAAGGCATCCGCACGGCGGTCCGTTTGCCGGCCGCTCGGCAGCAGATCGCGAAGCCGTAGCAAAGGCAATTGCACGCGCGGATGTGAGCGCGTTCGCTGAGCGCGCCACCGATGAGCTCTCTGGCGGCGAATGGCAGCGCGTGCGCATTGCGCGCGCGCTCGCTCAGGGTGGCCGCGCCCTCGTGCTCGATGAACCCACGACGTTCTTGGACATCGCGCATGAGATGGCGGTGTTTGAACTCCTCGACGCGCTCGCGCGTGAGGGGCAGGGCATTCTGCTTGTGTCACACCAGCTCAACCTCGTCGCGCGTTTCGCCGATCACATCGTACTCATGCACCGCGGAAAAGTTGCTGCGGCTGGCGTGCCCAATGATGTCATGCGTGGCGAAGTGCTCGAACGTGTCTACGAATGGCCTCTCGTTGTCTCTCGCGATCCCGCAGTCGGTGCACCGGTGTTGGTGCCCCTGCGTGGACGCGGTACTCGGTAAACGCACTCCTTCCGTCCGTCTTCACTCTTTCTTCCCGTAGCCAACTCATGATCCGCGCCCTCGGCCTCCTCGCTGTTCCCGCTCTGCTTTTCGCGCAAGACACGCTCGCGCCCACGGTGATCACGGCAACACGCTTGCCCACACCGCTGAGCGCGCAAACCGCGACTGTGACGGTGCTCGACGGCGCCAAGCTTCGCGCCGAAGGTGTCACGCACGTCGGGGATGCGTTGCGACGCATTCCTGGCATCGCGATGGCGCGTGCGTCGGGCATTGGCTCGCAGCACACGCTCTTCTTGCGCGGCGGTCAGGGCAACTATGTGCGCGTGCTTGTGGATGGCGTGCCGATCAACGAGCCCGGCGGTACGCTGGACCTTGGTCGTCTCACGCTCGACGATGTGGAGCGCATCGAAGTCGTCCGCGGTCCCGCCAGCGTGCTCTATGGTTCAGAAGCCGTGACGGGTGTGGTGCAGATCTTCACGCGTCGTGGTGCGGGCAAGCCGAGTGTGCGCAACGAGATTGGCGGCGGTTCGTACGGTGCCGTGCGCGGTTCACTGGGCGCGAGCGGCTCAACGGGCATCGCGAGTTGGTCGCTACAAGGCGATCGCCACGCGATGGACGGCGTGCTCGCGTACAACAACGCGTACCGCAATGATGGTCTCGCGGCATCGCTGTCCATCAATCCAGATGCGAAGACCGACGTGCGCCTGACGTCACGCTACTCAACGTCGATGTACGAGTATCCCACGGGTGGCTCTGGCAACGTGGAAGATCGCAACGCTGAGCGCACGGAGCATCGCATGCTCGCCGGGCTCGATGTGGGTCGTCGCTGGAGCGATCGTGTGGAAACGCGTGCGCAGTACACGTGGATGGATCTGCTGCCGCGCACGAACGATGGTTCTGACAACGCCGGCGATACCTCAGGCTTCTACGGCTACTACGCGCGCGGTGCTGTGAAGCGTCGCATGGTGGATGCTCGCACAACGCTGCGCATTGCGACGGCGCAGTTTGTGACGGTGGGCGCCGAGTGGGGCCGCGACCAGGAGCGCACGAACTCGGTGAGTCAAAGCGAGTTCGGCGATTTTCCAGACGCGCTGCGTGCCGCGCGCGAGAATCGCGCGCTGTACGCGCAGTCGCAGGGCGAAGCGGGCCGCTTGAGCTACACGATTGGCGGACGACTCGATGAGAACTCCGCGTTCGGCACGTTCCAGACTGCGCGCATCGGAGCAGGCTGGCGTTTCACCTCGACGCTGCGCGCGCGCGCGAGTGCCGGCACGGCATTCAAGGCTCCGAACTTCTTTGAGAACTTCGCGGGTGGCTCGACGGTGGGGAATCCTGATCTGCTGCCCGAGACCTCGCGCTCCGCAGACTTTGGACTCGAGTTCACGTTGCCGCGCGGCGCGTCCGTGCACGTCACGGGATTCGCGCAGCGCTTCCGCAACTTGATTCAGTACAACGGTGCCGTGCCGTTTGGTGAGCCCAACTACGCCAACATCGTCGCGGCGAATGCGGGCGGCGTGGAGTTCGAAGCTACGTTGCCGTCGCTGCTTGGCGTCACCAGCGCGGTGGGATACACGTGGACCGACTCACGCGTCGCGAAGTCCGGCTTCGACACGTCGAGCAGCGCCACGTTCGTTGAGGGCGGCCGTTTGCTCCGCCGTCCCGAGC
>JAYUWY010000063.1:0-8977 GCA_043753285.1 Gemmatimonas sp.
GCATAGTCGAGCCCGAATTGGGGTGAGTGATGACTTCGCGCGTTACGCGTTGCGCCAGCGCAGCTCGTAAATTGTAATGCTCGGCTTCTTCACACCAGCGGGCGGCTCCACGCGCCGCGCCGCGCGCCAATCGAGTCCGCGCTGCGTCGCTTCTTCAAGAAACGTCGAGAGCGCAATACGCCCCTGATCGGCGAGCAAGAACACGCCGCCGGGTGCGAGTGTGGCCACCACCGTGTCGGCCACGAGCTTCGCGTAGCGAATTTCATACAGCACATCCGCCGCGAGTACGAGCGAGAATGTGCCGAGTTCCGGCGGCAACTTCGTCCAATCCACCATCTGGGTGCGCACCGTTTTTCCAAGCGTGCGCTCGGCGTTGTACGCGGCAAAGAGTAGCGCGTCTTCGTAGTAGTCCGTGGCCAACACATCGAATCCAATATGACGCGCCGTCACGGTGGGCAATCCCAGGCCGCAGCCGAGCTCAATCGCAGACGGTGTCTCACCGCGCGCGATGGCGGCCAGCGCGGCTGGAGTGCGGTGCAACGCGTCGCGCGACTCAATCATGTAGCGCGCGAGCACTTCTGACGACGCCCAGAGATCTGCCCAGTACGGAAGGCGCTCGTCGCGCACATAGTCTTCTTCCGTGATGAGATCATCAGCGTTGCGCGGCTTCAGCAGCGTGACGTCGAGTCCTGGCAGTGAAATGACTTCTTCGGCGAGTGTGAATCGCCGGTTGATGCTTTCGGGAATGGGTAGCGTGAAACTCACAGAGCAAACCGATCGCTGAGTCCGGCGTCGTCGCCGAGCAGCAGTGCGTGCAGTGACTCACCGGCGGGAATCGTCGACGCGTCCTCCGGCACGATGAGCAGTGCGTTGGCGAGAGACATTGACGTCAGAATTCCTGAACCTTGCGGTCCGGTCAGTCGCGCACCGAGTGTTCCATCGGCGCGCGGCGCCACAACGGCGCGATAAAAGTGCGTGAGTTTTGCGCCGATGCTCACGGATTCCTCGAGCACTACGCGCACCGGTGTACGGTGCACGCGGTGGTGGCCGAGCAGGCGGCGAATTGTGGGGCGGACAAACAGTTCAAACGTGACCATCGCGCTCACGGGATTGCCGGGCAGGCCAATCCACGGAATTCCTTGCACGTGGCCAAAGCCAAGCGGCGCGCCGGGACGCATCTTCACGCGCCAGAAGTCGAGCGCGGTGCCCATCGATTCAATCGCCGTGCGCGTGTGGTCATGCTCGCCCACGGACACGCCCGCAGATGTGATGATCAAGTCTGGCTTTGCATCGACGGCTTGCTGAAGCAGCGCGCGTACGGCCTCGAGCGTGTCTTGCGCATGCCCAAGCGAAATCGGCACGCCGCCGTTCAGGCGCACGAGGGCTTCGAGCGTGTAGCGGTTTGAGCTGACAATGCGACGGCCCGCGAGCACTTCGTCAAAACCGTCAAGCTCGACGAGTTCGTCGCCGGAGCCGAAGATCGCAACGCGCGGGCGGCGGTGCACCGTGACCTGCGCGCAGCCAATGCTTGAGAGCACGCCAATCTGTGCCGCGCCAATGGGAGTGCTAGCAGGAATCGCGACTTGGCCTTTGCGCACATCTTCGCCGGCGCGCCGAATGTTCTTGCCGATGTCGCGGTCCTTCACGATGCGCACGGTCTGCAGTCCGGCATCCGTGTCTTCCACGCGCACTACAGTGTCAGCACCGGGCGGCATCGATGCGCCCGTCATGATCTGCATCGCCTCGCCGCGATTCAGCGCGCGAGGAACTGCTGCGCCGGCGGCAATGCTACCCACGACCGGCAGCAAACGCGGTGACTCAGCACTCACGCCGGAAACGTCTGCGCCGTGCACCGCGTAGCCGTCCATCGCCGAGTTGTCCCAGTGCGGTAGCGTGATTGGCGAGATCGCGTCCTCGGCGAGTACGCAGCCGAGTGCATCGGCCAGCGAGACGCGCTCGTGCGGCAGTGCGTGTACAGAGCCAGCGATGCGTTCTGCGGCCGCAGCAACAGTGAGCATTAGCGCGGTACCAGCGTCATTTCGGACAGCCACCGCATCATGGCATCCTGCACGCGTTCCACTTCGCGCGTCGGTACCGTGTGATTGTTGGCGAGGATTGAGAAGAGGAGCGTGTGGCCGTCGGCGGTCGTGACGAAGCCTGAGAGCGCACGTACCCTGTCGAGCGTGCCGGTCTTGGCGCGCACGTTGCCCGTGGCGCTGGTGTTCACCATGCGCTCGCGCAGGGTGCCGTCCACGCCGCCAACGGGCAGCGCGAGATAGAACGCCTCGAAGTCCGCACGGCTCTGCAACACCGCGAGGAGTCGCACCACGGCTTCGGGCGCGAGGAAGTTGTGTCGCGAAAGTCCAGAGCCATCGCGAAGCACAGCAGCGGACGAATCAATGCCCCATTCACTGAGCTGGCGTCGCACCACCACGAGTCCGCTGTCTGCGCTGCCCACGCCCGTCTTCTCGAGGCCGAGCGTGCGCAACAACACTTCGCCAATCTGATTCTGCGATGGCTTCTGGAATGCCGCGAGCATTGCACGCAGCGGAGGCGACGTGCGTGTGGCGAGCGTCACCAGGCCCGCCGTGTCAGCCGTCGTATCCATCGCGACGCCGCCATCCACCGTGATGCCGCGCCCGGCTAACGCGACGGCGAAGGCGTCAAGGTACGCGGTGTTGGTATTCCGCAGGGCAACGCCAACCGTCACTGAGTCGCCGGCGCGCACCGATCCCGTGAGATGCAGCACTGGGCGCACACCGCGCACATCCAACGACTGTCGCACGCGCGACCGCAGCATGCAGCAGTCGCGATCGGTCGTCACATCCACACGACCCAATGTCAGCACGCCCGCTCCTGGCGCAATGCGTACGCGCACCGGAGAGCCAGGACGCGCCCCACCAAACACCGTCACGCGTACGAAGCCTTCGTTGAACAACAACTCATCCACCGGCGCGGCGTATCCCTCATCGAGATCATCCCACGCCCAACCCTCGCCTAACGAGTCGCCAGTGAACGCGTTGCCGCCAGCCATCAGGCGCCCGCTCACGCGGCGAATGCCGAGTAGATACAACGAATCTGCCAGCTCGCGCAGCGGAATCATCGCGTCACCACTCAGCGAGTCACTCACGGACGGATCGCCGCGCCCGACGACTACGAGATTGCCGGGCATCACGCCCTGCTGATGCGCGCTGCCGAGGATGCGCGTGGTGAACCGATACTCCGCCCCCAATTGCGCGAGCGCGACAGCACCGGTGACGAGCTTCGTGTTGGACGCTGGTACAAACAGCTTGCCCGCATTGCGCGAGTAGAGCGTGTCACCGCGTACCGGATCCACAATGAGCACGCCCCAATGCGCCGAGCGAAACATCGGCGCGTTGATGAGCGAGTCGGTGAACGCGGCGAGTCCGCTGCGCGACGCTTGGGCCGCTGAGCGAGCCAGAGGCAATACAAGTAACAGGGCAAGCACGAGCGGCCTCACGACATCACCTCGCGCTCAACCCACGTCGCGAGTGCGTCAAGCCACGCAGCATCGTTCAAGTCAAACACCTTGCCGCGAAAGCTCGGCGGCGCATCGTCGGTGACGAAAGCCTTCCAGGCGTCCGGATGCGCGACCTCCGCCGGCCACAGCGGCGCTTCGTGCGCGGCGCGTCGGTGCACTTCAATCTTTGGCATCGGATGCGCCTTAAATCCTTCGCAGAGCACAATGCTCGCGTCGGCGAGATGCGTGGCTACGATCTGTTCGGGCGTCTGCTCCACGTCCCAACGCTCCACCAACGCAAACTTGTCCGGAGAGGCCATCGCCACGCGCTCGGCGCCACCTTCGTGGTAGTGGCGGTACGTGTCCGTCGTCGCCGGATCGAGATTGAACGTGTGCGAGCCGTGCTTGAGCGTCATCACGCGGTGCCCACGACGCGTGAGTTCTGCACTCAAGCGCACCACGAGCGTCGTCTTGCCGGCGTGCTTGCGTCCCACGACGCCCAGCATCGGTGGCATCTGCTCACTCATTGGCCGCTCCGCTCAATGCGCTCAAGTCGAGCGGTGTGTTCACGTTCGAAAACAATCGCGCCGGATCTCCGAAGTCTTCAACACGAGCGAGCGGCAGTCGCTGGACGCGTACCTGCTCGTGAAATCCAACCACGCGCAAGTCGCCGGCGTCGAGCGTGCGCTCTACTGCTCCAAGGCATCGCAGCGAATACCACGCGCACAGCGGCTCCACGCCGCGGCGCGAGCCATCGCTCTCTGGGATCACAACGTCAGGCGCGTCGATGAACGTGACGGGCTCCACGCGTGCGTCAAGCCCGCCGTCGCCAATGCGCCGCATCTCGCCCAGCAGCGCGGCAGACACAAATGGCATATCCCACGCAACGAGCAGAATGTCCGTCTGCGCGTGAGACAGCGCGGCGTGCAATCCACCGAGTGCGCCAAAGCCAGTGCGCACGTCAGTTTCCATGCGCACGCCAGGCAACCAGCTTGCCGCTCCGGGCGCATTCGCAATCAGCAGCAAATCATCGGTCACTTCGCGCAGCGCACTCGCGACGCGATCCACGATGCGACGCCCCGCGACGCGCTCGAGCCCCTTCGGCAGTCCGCCAAAACGAGACGCCGCGCCGCCCGCGAGAATCACACCGGTGCAACTCACGGTGTCCACACTTGCGGCGTGCCACTCACCGCGCGCCCGACCAACACCATGCCCGCCGCCTGCGCAATCTCCACCGCAATCGTGCTCGGCACACTCGGCGTCGCAACAACCGCGATGCGTGCGCGCGCTGCCTTAAATGCGAGCTCGCCCGAAATGCGGCCCGTCACGAGGAGAATCAGGTCGTCTGGACGCTTGCCAGCGAGAATCTGCGCGCCGAGCACTTTGTCCACCGCGTTGTGACGACCGATGTCTTCGGCGTGCACGAGCAGCGTTGTGCCGTCGGTGAGCGCGGCCGCGTGAATGCCACCCGTGTCTTTGTACCGCTCTCCGCGCGCGAACAATTCTTTGAACAGCACGCGCGTTTGCGCGAGGTCAGGCACGACAGGCGGAATAACGCGTCGTGGCACATTGGACAGCGAGCCGAGGATTGTCGTCACCGCGCCGCAACCAGAGGCGAGCACGCGACGACGCTCTTGGCCTTCGACCGTTTGATAGCGATCCTCCGGCACCGTCACCCAGAAGCCTGGCTCTTTTGCACACGGACGCATGGAGAGCAAATCACTCTTCGCATCGATGTAGCCTTCGCCGAAGCACCAGCCGACAACGAGCTCAGGAAGATTCTCGGGCGTGCACATCCACGTGACTGCTGGCTCGCCGTTGACTTCGAGCCAGACGGGAACCTCGTCCACCGCGTCGAGGCGGGACGTGCCGTCCGGCGCCGCGCTCATCCCGGTTCGACCTCAACCCAGAGGCTGGGCTCTTCGGAGACGCGCACACGCAGCACGCGTTCGCTGTCGCCAAGTGCGCTCTGCACTTTGCGCGCGATCCACCACGCGACGTTCTCGCTCGACGGAATCAGTGTGCCTTCGGCGAACTCCGGAACATCGAGCACGAGATTCTTGTGGTCGAGTACCTGAAATACTTCGCGCTTAAGCACCGCATCAAACGCAAACAGGTTCGCGCAGAAACCGGTGATGGGATCCACCGGCCCGCCGATGGTTACATCTGCCGTGTACGTGTGGCCGTGCCAGTTGGGACTCGCGCAAACGCCAAACTCGGCCGCATTGCGTGCGTCATCCCACTCGGGGCGGCGATAGCGATGTGCCGCCGAGAAGATGACGCGACGAGTGAGCGTGGCGCGCACGGTGCTAGCGGCCCCAGACGCGCGCGAGGCCAATCGACAGCACGTTCTGCCCAACCCACGGATTGCGCCTGTTGTTGCCGAGAATGGAGTTCGTGGTCGTCGCACCATCTTCGGTGTACGTGCCCGGATAGTTCATGCGGTAGTGCATGCGCGAGAGTTCGGCATGCCATTCCCACACGCCGCCGGCGACGCGACGCACGTTGAGGCCGTACGAGATGTTCAGCTTCGGTCCAAAGCGATACTGCCCGATGTCGTAGTTGGGCTCGAGCGATGAAATCAGGCCGAAGTTCGTGAAGACGCGCGGCGCAAAACCTTTCCACGCCTTCTCGCCAGTCAGCGAGGCGGCGAGACCAACGTCGAGCAGGAACAACGGCTCTTTGCGCGTGCCTGCGTCGCGCTGCGCGCCTTCGAAGAGCGGATCCAACACGTCGCGCTCGGCGAACGGGGCGAATCCCATGCGCGTCGTGAGGTAAAACGCGCTCGCGAAGTCGTAGTCGTAGGTAGCGGCGAAGATTGCGCTGCCCTTCGGTCCCACGCCGGCGGGGTCGTTCACGCCCGACGAATAGCCCAAATACAGTGACACGATGTGTCGGCCGTTGGCGTCAGAGAATGGGCTCTCCTCGGGGAGATGTCCCACCACCTGCGCCGAGAGCGGCGCCGCGACGGTGAGGATGAGTGCAGCGAGGAGGGCGCGCAGAGACTGGGTCACGCAAGAACTCCGGAAAGTCGCAGGTCGCGGCCAGTCATCTCGGACGGCCGGTCGACGCCAAGGAGCGAGAGCACGGTGGGACCCACATCGCACAGCGCTCCACCGCTGCGCAGGGTCACCGCTTCTTGATCTTCGACGAGGAGGAAGGGAACAGGATTCGTCGTGTGGGCCGTGTGGGGTCCACCAGACTGGGGGTCAATCATCATTTCGCAGTTGCCGTGATCCGCTGTAATTAACAACCGCGCACCACTCTTTTCAGCGGATTTCACAATGCGCGCCAACTGTTCGTCCACGATTTCGCAGGCTCGAATCGTCGCGGCCATATTGCCGCTGTGTCCCACCATGTCGCCGTTGGCATAGTTACACAGCGTGAAGTGGTGCGACGTCGACTCCATAGCCTTACACAGCACGTCCGTAATACCCGGCGCGCTCATTTCTGGCATCAAGTCGTACGTGGCCACTTTCTGACTCGGCACGAGGATGCGCTCCTCGCCCCGGTACGGGACTTCGTTGCCGCCGTTAAAGAAGTAGGTCACGTGCGGGTACTTCTCGGTTTCCGCAGTTCTCAATGTGCTCATGCCGGCGTCTTCGAGCACCTCGGCCACAATACGCGCCATCGAGAACGGCTCAAACGCGACCGGGAGACCGAACGTCTGGTCGTACTGCGTCATCGTCGCCACGTGGAGTGCGGGACGACCTTTCACCGAGAAGCCGTCGAACGCCGGCATCGCGAGCGCGCGCACCATCTGACGCATGCGGTCGGACCGGAAGTTCCAGGTGATTACCGCATCGCCATCGCGCATCGGAGCCACAGGCTGCCCCTCGCGCACGAGGACCGCGGGCTCCATGAACTCGTCCGTGACACCGCGTTCGTAGTTGCCGCGAATGAACGCGAGCGCGTCAGTGGCCACTGGTCCGGTGCCGCGCACGGCGGTGTCGTAGCACTTCTCAGTGCGCGCCCAACGCTGGTCGCGATCCATGCCGAAGTAGCGCCCACCAATGCTCGCAATCTCCGCCCGACCGCGCGTTTTCTCGATGAGTACGCGCACATACTCGAGCGCGGACTTGGGCAGCGTGTCGCGCCCGTCCAGCAGCAGATGCAGCGCCACGCGCGGCACACGCTCGCGCTGTGCGAGCTCAACCAGCGCGAGCAAATGCTCATCGTGTCCGTGCACGCCGCCGTCACCGACGAGGCCGAGCAGGTGCAGCGTACCGCCATTCGTGCGGACGCGCGCGCAGGCACCGCGTAGCGCGTCAATTTCGTAGAACGTGCCGGAGCGAATCGATTCGCCAATGCGCACGAGATCTTGCATCACCACGCGTCCGGCGCCGAGGTTCATGTGGCCGACCTCGGAATTCCCCATTTGACCGACAGGCAATCCGACGGCGAGCCCACTCGCATCGAGGAGCGTACGCGGCGCGCGCGCCCACAGGCGATCCCACGTGGGAGTGTTCGCCAAACGGACCGCATTTCCTTCGGTTGACTCTCGATATCCCCAGCCGTCGAGGACGACGAGCACAACGGGGCGGTCCACCCGAGATGCCATTGGTTTGGCCGATGCCTATTATGAGTGATAGCTTCGACGCAATCTATTCTCGCTCACGCCCCTCATCCAGCGATGTCTCAACTGCGACGCCTCATTTTTTCGCTCGTTTGCTTCGCATTGCCGCTCGCGGCCCAGCAGGGTCGGATCACGGCTGACACGGACGTACGCTCGGCGCCTGGCGGTGCCGTGGTTGCTCAGTTACGAACCGGCACGACTTGGACTACCGGTGCCACGCGCAGTGGGTTCACGTCGGTCACGCTCACGGCCTGGGTAGATGGGTCGAGATTTGGCGCCGCGCGCGACTCGTTTCCGGTGACGATACGCGGGACGGTGAACCTACGAATTCGCGAGACGCCCTCGCTGCAGGGACGCATTTTGGGAAGTTTCCGCGGTGGCGCAGGGGTGCGAGTTCTCGAAGAGCGCGATGGGTGGGCCCGAGTGCGCCGCGAAGTGTGGGTACCGAGCAGCTCGATTGCGGTGGTCGCCGCCACTCGACCCAGCAACGGGTCCACAACGACATCCAACAACCGCGCCACGAACTCGACGTCTGCGCCGGTTCCCGCGCCCCCAGTTACGGCGCCTGCCACGAGACCCTCCGAGCCGACGCAGACGCCGACTGCGGCAACGCCGGTTCAGATCACACCGGCGCCAACTGTCTCGACACCGGCTCCTGCCGGTGCACTGCGGACTGACCGGACCGTCGTGCTCCGCCAAGGACCCAATGGCAATCGGCTCGGCGAACTCGCACCGGGAACGGTGGTGGTTCCGCAGGCGCGCGAGCGCGGCTGGGTGAAGGTGCGCGTCGAGGCGTGGGTACCGGAGTCCCTGTTCGTTCCGGCGGACACAGCCTACGGCGCATTACTCACGGCAGCCGACTTGCGCGCCAACCCTGACGGACACCGCGGTCGCATTGTCCGATGGGAGGTGCAGATCAT
>JAYUWY010000064.1:0-4298 GCA_043753285.1 Gemmatimonas sp.
GCGAGCGCGTTGGTCAAGAAGCGACGCTGCCAATACACCGACGCGCTCCACTCGCCATGCGGCATCGCACCGCGTAACCGCGCCGACGCGTAGTGCTGCGCGACTTCACGACTCGCGCCGCGATTCACATTCGCCAATGCTGCCGTGTCGCGATTGGCCGTGTACTCGGCGAGCGTGAGTGCGCCGGGGTTCAACGCCTTGGGTGTTTCCGCTCCACCGGCGCGCACCTGCAGAGTAAGGTTTGGCGTGAGCGCATGGTCCACCGCCGCCATCAACTGCGCCGTGCGCGCGGCGCTGTACATTCGGAATCCGTCCAGCTTTGTCTGCGACGCGCTGATCATCGCGAGCGTCGCACCAGCGCGGCCAGCCACGCGCACCTGCGACTTAGCGAGTCCAAAACTTCCGCTGGTATGGCGCAGCGTGAGACCCAATGGCGTGGGCGACGACAGGTCCGTCGTGAACGCGATCACGCCGCCGGAGCCATTGCCGTAGAGCGACGATGCAGATCCGCGCAGGACTTCCACCGTCGCGATCGCCGCGAGATCAACGTTCGTCAGCTGACTTTGACCATCGGGCAGCGACTGCGGCACGCCGTCGAGTAGGACTTTCACGCCGCGCAATCCAAAGTTGGCGCGACTCCCTGCGCCGCGAATGGAGAGGCGTTGGTCGAGCGCAAAATTGTAACGGTTGGCAACGACGACGCCCGGAATGTTTGCCAGCGCTTCATCAATGCCAACGGTTGCTTGCCCGCGACGAATCTGCTCGACGCGCTGCGTGCCCACGGCCCAGGGTAGACGATTGAGCGTGGTCTGGCCGCGCGTGACACTAACGCGCACAGCCGCCAGAGCTTGCGCGCGCGCGGAATCAGTGCGCGCCGAGTCGCTGGGCGGGCCCGATTGGGCGGCAAGCGCTGGGCCAACGAGCAATAACGCGAGCGCAAGACGCGGTGAGGAGAGCATCCCGAAGGCTAATCGGACTGCACCCAAGGTGGGATAATGTGACTTGAGACGTTGACTAAGCACGGCCATTTGCGCAGAATCCGCGAACCCACCCGAACAGGTACTCGCGTTGCCCGAGCTTCGGAAGAACGACTCGAAGGATGCCATCCTCACCGAACTGACGCGTTGGCGTCAGCTGCTCGGACTGGCGGTGGGAGTGATGGCCGCGGTGGTGTCCCTCGCGTTCTATGCCGAGCGCATGGCTACGCGCGCCGCGCTGCACGCCGGCAATTCGCTTCGATTGGCTGCTGAGGCGCAGGGCCACATTTGGACATCAGAAGCCGCCGTACGCGCGCTCTTGCTGCGTCCCGACGTGGACTCGGCCGCAGCACTGCGCCGCGCCGCGCGATCGGACACGGCGCGCGTGCTGTTGCGGGCGTTGCGCGACTCGGTGGCGGACAATCCTCGCCAGGTCGCGCGTGTAGACAGCGTTACCACGGCGCTTAACGTGTGGGAGCGGACCTTCGCCGCACCCGTGCGCGAGGGACGTCCGCTCACGCGCGCACTCGCGCTGCAGGGTACCATCGCGTTCGACCAGCTCGCGCATCCCTTCGAAGGTCTGGTCCGCGAAGAAGCCGCCCTGCGTCTCGAGCGCTTCCGCCGCCAGTCCACAGTGCTGTGGACCGCGTTCTTCATCTTCTTGTTCGCGCTGAGCTTCTTCTTTTACGCTGGCCGTCACCTCGTGGGAGGACTCGCGCAGAAAGCCGAGGAAGCTGCGGAGCATCAGCGCATTGTCGAAGAACAAGCCACTGAACTCGAGCAACAGACGCAGGAGCTAGAAGAGCAAGCGGGTCAGCTCGAAGAGCAGACGGCAATGCTCGAGGAGAAGGTCGCCGAGCGCGACTCCACGCTCGCGTTGCTTGCGGAGACATCGCGCTTCCTGGATTCCGCGATTGACAGTTCACCGTACGGCATCGCGTTCTACGATCGTCGCCTGCGATTCCAGCGCGTCAACGCCACGTTGGCGGCCATCAACGGCGCGCCCGCCGACGCGCACATTGGAAAGTCACTCGATCAAATCATTCCGGGCCTCGCGCCGCTCATCACTCCGATTCTCGAACGAGTGCTGGCGACTGGAGTCGCTGAGGCCAATGTCATTGTTGAAGGCGTCACGCCGGCCGATCCCTCGAATCCCCGTCGCTGGTCGTGCACGTACTATCCGATTCCCGGCCCTGGCTCCATCGTCGGCGGCGTGGGCGGCATTGTCATCGATGTCACCGAGCAGCATCGCATTGAGATGCAGTTGCGCCAAGCGCAGAAGCTCGAGGCTGTGGGCCGGCTCGCTGGCGGCGTCGCGCACGACTTCAACAATGTGTTGACGGTGATTCAGAGCTACGCCGAAGTGCTCAGCTTTGAACTCGAAGACCGCGGGATTGGTCGCGAAGAAGTGGATGCCATTCGCGCCGCGGCCGAGCGCGCCGCGGGGCTCGCGCGTCAGTTGCTCGCGTTCAGCCGTCGCGATGTCATCATTCCGCGCGACGTGGATTTGCGCGAAGTCATTCTCGGCATGCAGCTGATTCTGCGTCGCCTCGTGCCACAGTCAGTGGAGCTCGTGCTCGATTTGTCGGAAGAGCCGCTCGTCGTGCGCATCGATGCTGGTCAGCTTGAGCAGGTGCTGATGAATCTTGCGATTAATGCGGTAGACGCGATGCCCGCTGGTGGGCGTCTCGTCGTGAAGACCTCCGAAGGTCCGCTGTCGGCTGACGGACTGCCCACGGCCATGTTGCGCGTGTCGGACAATGGCACCGGAATGACGCCCGCGGTGCAAGAGCGCCTGTTTGAACCGTTCTTCACGACGAAGCCCGCAGGACGTGGTACGGGTCTCGGTCTCGCGACTTCGTATGCCATCGTCACCGAGTCAGGTGGTCGGATCAGTGTCGAGAGCAATCTCGGAAAGGGCGCATCGTTTGACGTGCTCCTGCCACGTTCCTCTGCTGAAGCAAGCCGCCTGCGCCCCAGTCCCGCCCGAGGGATGCCGGAGATGTCGAAGAACGAACGCATCTTGCTCGCCGAAGATGAACCCGCGATTCGCACGGCGCTGTGCCGCATTCTCCGCACCGCGGGCTACGACGTGCTCGAAGCCGCGCACGGCGGCGAGGCCCTGCGGCTGGCCGATGCCGACACGCGGCCCATTCACTTGCTGCTCTCCGACGTGATGATGCCGGGCATTGGCGGCAAGGATCTCGTGCAGCGACTCGCGAAGACGCGCCCGGACATTCGTGTCGTGCTGATGTCGGGATACACGGACGACGAAGCACTCCGCGCGGATCTCGGCGCGGCGCGCTACGCCTTCCTGCAAAAGCCCTTCACCGCGCGCGACGTACTAGCGGCGGTGCGTGAGGCGATTGACGCCGAGTAGCGAAGACAGGCTTCGGAAGAATCGAAAGAACGGCGATTTGGCACGACGCTCTTCGCGAGCGATACTCTTCACCACGCCGCGCCACGAGGCGCGCATGGACTCGGCGTCAACGAATCGCTTGGACGGATCAGGCGAAAGCGCGCGCTTGAGCCACTCGGCCAGAGCTTCTGGGTGCGCAGAGAGTTCAACGCGTCCCGCCAACTGCGCCGCGAGAATTGCGCGACCGTCCACGCCTTCAAACGGCACGCGTCCCGTGAGCGCGAAGATGACGATGCCGGCCACCGCGAACAAATCCGTCGCCACACCCTGCGCTTCTCCCAACAACTGCTCGGGCGCCGCAAAGTTCGGCGTGCCGGACGCACCAGCCGCCTGCGAGCCGAGCGCGTTGGCAATACCAAAGTCCGCGACACGCCACCGGCGATAACGATCGATAAGAATATTCTCGGGCTTCAAGTCGCGGTGAATGATTCCCGCGCCATGCGCGACGGCGAGACCATCGAGCACCGCGTCCACCTGCGGCGCAATCTCAGAAAACGGTCGCGGCCCTGAGCGTCCGATGAGATCCGCCACGGAGCCTTCTTCTTCGAGCTCCATGATGTACCAGTTCACATCGCCCTTATTGTCCCACGCAAAAATCGGAACGATGGCCGGATGCTGCAGCTGCGCCGCGAGCTGCGCTTCGCGACGAAACCGTGCGACCGCATTGGAATTTCGCGCGACAGTGGGATGCAACATCTTGAGCGCGACTTCGCGCTCCAGCGACAAATCGCGCACGCGCCACACCGAGCCGTACATGCCCTGGCCAAGCGGTGCGAGCACTTCGTAGTCGTCACCCGTGGCCCAACGCAAGCGATCTTCCTCGCTGACGGCCGTGTGTTCGCCGCTCGCCTGCTCTGTGCCGGGGAACGCCAACGAGGACGTACCCGAGATGCGTTCAATGC
>JAYUWY010000065.1:0-2162 GCA_043753285.1 Gemmatimonas sp.
CCGTTACCGAACCGAACCCATCACTTTGCCGAGGAACTCATCAATCGCGCGATTCTCAATCCAGCGCACAACGACGACGAGATCCTGCTCTGGCGCAACAAACACGAGGTTCGTCCCATTGCCCACATGCCCGTAGGAACTCGCGGGCGCGCTCGGCATCCACTTCTTGTCCGTGTTCAAGAACCAATTCATATAGCCGTACGTCGGCTGCGCGGGCGTCGGTGTGAGTGAACGTGTGACCCACGCGTCGCTCAGGATACGCTGCGTGCCCCACATGCCGCGGCGCTGTGTGAGTAAGCCGAAGCGCGCCATGTCCCATGCGTTGATGAACATGCCGCCGCCCCAGTGTCCGCCGCCGCTCACGACTTGCACCGGGCGTCCGTCGAGCGTGATCCACGCATTGTCGTAGCCGTACCAGCGCCACGTGCGCGATGCGCCGATGGGCGTCATCACCAGTTCGTCGATGACTTCGGGCAACGGCCGACGCCAGATGTTTGTGGCCGCGAGTGCGAGCACGTTCACGCGCACGTCGTTGTACTCGTACACGCTGCCCGGCGCGTTGCGGGCGCGCGTGGTCCACGTGCTCGCATCCTGCGCCGGACGGTCGGCCCACTCGGGCTTTCCCCAGAGCGTGCCTTCCCAATCGCTCACCTGACGCAGCATGTGATCCCAGGTGATGCTGCGATTGTGCGGCGTGTTCCAGGGATCGAGGAACATCGATGAGCCGTAGCGCGTGCCCGGTTCGGCGGGTGCTTGTTGGCGCAGCAGGTACGTGGGCGCCTGTGAGCGCCACACTTCTTCGTCCACAGATGCCAGCAGGCCGCGATCAAACGCGAGGCCAACGGTCATCGAGAGAAAGCTCTTCGTGACGCTGTGCGTCATCTCGACGTTCTCAGGCGTGCCCCAGCTCGCAATCACGTAGCCGCCGCGCAGTACGACGCCGCTCGGCTCACCGCGCGGCGCAAACGGACCAATGCCCTGCCCAAACGGCTCGCGACCAAACGAGCGATAGTGCGACTCCTCCATATCGCGTGGTGCGCGCGCTTCGTTCTGTACGGCAAACGCGATGGCGGCCGCGAGTGCGGTGCTATCAACATTCGCCGCACTGGGTGCGCGACGTTCCCACGTGGCGCCTGGCACATACGGTGTGGTGGCAACACCAGCGCGAGCACTGCGCGCCTGCGCATCAAGCGGGGCCGCAAGAACTCCAAGCAACACAAGCACGGCCGCCGTCTTGTGAAGCGCGAGTCGTTCACGCTTGCGCTTGGTGAGCGTCGGCAGAATCCACAGATACAAGCCCGTCAGCAGCAGTCCGAGCACGATGAGTCCTGATGGGAGGAAGATCCAAAGCTTTATTCGATCACCAAAGAACGAGCCGTCGTGCAAATGCTCGATAAAGTCCGATCGACGAAACGCAGTCTGAAGTAAGCGGCCATCATCCAGTGCGACCTGGAACTCCCAGCGTGACGTCGTGATGATTTTGAGAATTCCCTTCGACGGCCGCACATCCACGCGGTCGATGTCACTCCACCCGGTTACCTGCGCCTCGGGATGGGTCATCGCGGCAGCGAGAATGGCGTCCCACGCCACCTGCGGCACGCCCGCGGTGGTGCGCTGCTCCGGCGGCTGCACCCACGGGACCTGCTTCTTCACTTGGAGCAGGATTCCCGAGGCGATGACGAGCAGAAACGGGAGCGCGGTGCCGATGGCCCCCCAGCGGTGGAGGCGGCGCGTGAGAATGGAGAGCTTCATTATCTGGATACGGGGGAAATCCCTGGGGCGTTGCCCTGCACGTTCGCCCCTTTTTGACGTATGCTCAACCCCAGCCCCCGCTCGTGCGTAGCTCGGGGAGTCTCACCCCACTTGAGGAGTCCGTTCGATGATGCATCTCGCCCGCCGTGCCGCGCTCGCCGTTGCCGCGCTTGCCCTGGGTGCTAGCGCGCTCACCGCTCAGCAATCCGCCGCCGATTCCGCACGCATTGAGCGCCTCAAAGCCGAAGCGCTTACCCGCGTGGACGCGCGCGCCAAGCAGGTGCAGGAAATCATTGACCATTTGTTTTCGTTCTCTGAGCTCGGTATGCAAGAGTTCGAGACGCAGCGCTACCTCACCGGAATTCTCGAGCAGGCCGGATTCCGCATCACGCGCGGCTACGCCGGAATGC
>JAYUWY010000066.1:0-2162 GCA_043753285.1 Gemmatimonas sp.
GCCACCCGGAGCGCGGCACTCGGGATCACAGATGAGTGACCCGCGACAGCTTCAACTTTAAGTGCGGCTTGAGATTCAAGCGTCCGTTCAGCGCGCTGCATCATGCCCAGGTCCTGTAGCTCAGCCACAACGAGGATACGCCGATACACCTTGCCGCGCGCTTCTGGCGCAACCATCGAGGTAATGCTCGTGGTAGCACATGCCGTGCTGAGCAGGACTAGGCCAGCTAGAAGAATTCGAATGCGCGTCAAATGGGTCCCCGGTTCGGTATAACGTGTGCTTCTGCTGTGAACGCTTCAATAGAAAGCAGTTGTAGGGCGGCCGCTAGACCTTCGGACGCTCAATAGGCGGCCGCCCTACAACTGCATCCGCACCCGCGTTCATCGGCAGCAAGCGTCGTTATGTGGCGCGCGGGCGAGGCCTAACGCCCTCGCGCACGGTAGGCGGCAATCGGATCGCGACACCACACCGCCTCAGCTATTGAATCCTGAACGGCGAGGAGATGGCGAGCACCTCACGGTCGTCTTCGGTCCGGAACCGAAACTGTATCCGATACGTCCCCGGCGCGGTTCCGGCGGGAATCTCCAGGCCCAACGAAAGCTGTTGACCAACTGCGAGCGTGTACAGGATTGCGCTGCAGTCCGTGGTAGGAAACACACGCTGCGACCAAGCGCCATCATCCAGACGATGCGCCCCAACGGAACACGCGTTCCACATCAACGGCTCGCCCGACGTGTTGGGAGTGCCAAACAGAATCGCCGAGGGCGCCACGACCACGGAATCGCTCAGTAAGAGTTCCAAATTCGACAAGGGAGCATCATCGGGCGCCAGCAGACTGCAACCCGTGAGGGCCAACAATGCCAGGGCGGCGCGAATGCGTGTAATGCGACTCATAACAGTCTCCTGCGGGAAGCTTGATGACACTGAACGAGCACTGACTCTTACCCCGCGCAACCGCACTCGCGTCACTCGGACTTCTCCGCGATGAGGGGCGGCGCCGCAGGAACCGAGAAGACCAAGGATCCCATTTCGAACTCAATCATCTGACGCCGCACACCGCGAACGAGTCCACCCCGATGCGAACGGATGGTTACGCGTTCACAACCGTGCTAGCCGTGGCGAGTGCGACGCCGAGCAGGAGAAGCGCGCGGAAGGTGATCTTCATCTCAGCCGGAAAGGTGAAGGCGCCCACATAACGTGTGCTTCTGCTGCAGCCGCTTCCATAAAAAGCAGTTGTGGGGCGGCCGCCGACTGTCTCATACGATAACGCGGGCGCCCCACAACTGCATCCTTACCCGCGGCTGTCGGCAGCAAGCGTCGTTATACGGCGCGCACTGCTCGCCTGCCACTCGAGCAGCATCGACTCATTCGCTCTCGCGGATAAGTGCAGCTCCCCACGACAAGAGCCAGACCATCGCCGCTCCAGCCACCACCGTAAACACCTGGTCGGTCAGCAATCGAGAATATCCTTGGTGATACTGCAACACGCCAAGTACGATTGCTGCGACGGATACGGGCATGATACTCCAACCGAGAAGTGGTGCGGCGCGTCCGCTGACCGCGAGCGCGCACCCGAACAGTCCGAACGCGATGCCGAACCAAAGCACAATCCAGATGCTGAACCACGCCGTGTCGATGGAGAGCAGGGCGGAGGCGGCGAGGAACGCTGCCGGAGCGTGCTCCGGTGACGCGGCAAGCCACGTCGAGGCGGCCGCGTGGAGCGCGTAGCCGCCGAGCGAAAAGACGCCGATGCCAAGCGTTGCGGCCGCTCCGACGGCGACCTGTCCGAGCTGCGCTAATCGCGCGCCTTTGGTGTCGCGGAGTGAGCGACCCAACAGCACAAAGGCGCCGGTGCCTACCACGATTGAGCCAATCACAACCAAGTGCAGCGAGTGCCAATAGGGAGTCGCTGCGATGCTGCGGAGATACGCCGCGGCGTCACCCGGATCCGCACTTCGCGGCCACATCAAATTGGCGGCAATTGCGATTGATGCACCGGCAATCGCGAGAGTGCCTGAGAGTCGTGCGTCCGTCAATCGACTGCTCCGAGTGAGCCAGGTCCGTATAACGTGTGCTTCTGCTGTGGACGCTTCAATAGAAAGCAGTGGCGGGGCGGCCGCTAGGCCGTGCGTGGTACGAAATGGCGGCCGCCCCGCCGCTGC
>JAYUWY010000067.1:0-2156 GCA_043753285.1 Gemmatimonas sp.
CTGAGACGCTGAAGGCGCAGGCCGCGTTAGCGCCCGTGGCACCCCGAGTTGATCGGGGTTCGGGAGCACCCGCTCGCGTGTGAACTTCCGCCGAGCCGCATCCATATCATTGATGCGCTCCACCCAGCGGGCAATCTCCACGTCGTAGCGGGCCAGATTGTTGTGCAACCAGTACGGGCGATTCTCCGCCATCCAACTGCGCTCAAACAGTTCGCGCGTAAGGACATAGCCGTCGCGCATGTCCTGCAGCTTGCCGTTGATTCCCGTGAACTCGGCCAGCTCCTTCCAGGTGACTGTGTCGAGCGTGGCCAGCAAGAGCACGCCCTGAGCGACTTCGTCGGCGATCTGGAATTTCATCGCCAGCCAGTCAATGCGCCGCGCGCCCAGCTCCATCGCGTCAATGGCGGAGCTCTCGCGCAAATGCCGTTGCGTGCGGGCGCGAGCGATTTGTACCAGCGCGCTTTCTGCCTGCACACGCACTGCCGCCAAGTGTGGACGCGTGCGCAGCGTTTCAATCACACCTTCGTCCGACCACGGATCCAAGAAGAACAAGTACGAACCCGCACCACCCGCACCGCTACGCTGCAGTGCCGCGTGTGCCGCCATCAGATGAATTTGCGCGGCGTCGATGGCGCCCAGCGTATCGCCGTGCATCGTGAGGCCATACGCGCGCTGGAAGTTTGGAATGCTCGACTCGCCCAGCTGCCACGACGCCGCGGCGCCAAACACGAGCCCATACCAGTTTTGTTCAAAAATCGCGTCGCCCCAATCGTCCCATGTGGTGTTGAGCATTCCAGTGGCGCCACCGCGCTGACCATCGCGCACAAAACCCTGAATGTTTGGCAGCGCGGTGTTGCTGTTGGGATACACACCGTCCCAGTTGCTCACACCTGGCGCCACCCACGTTTCCATCCCTGCATCGCGAAACGGTTTCAAGTAGCGGTCAAAGTTTGTGCGCGACCAATAGTCCCAACCCACTGCGATGAGATCTTTCGGCAAGCGATTCACCAACTCCGGTGAGTTCATCGCGATGTCGCCCCAAAACAAGTAGCGCTTGTTTGGCTTGCGCACCGTTTGTACGATGTCGCGCAGATAGTTGATGTACGCGCGGCCAATACCGGAGTCAGCAACAGTAGCTGCGGTGCGTCCTTTGCCCAACTCAAATGTTTCGTCGGCACCCAAGTGCACGAACTGCGACGGAAACATCGAGTCAATTTCGGCGAAGATGCCGCGCGTAAACTCCAGCGTGCCGCGCTGTCCCGGTGCGAGCACGTGTCCGTGCGGCGTCTCGGCGAGATCAGAATAGATCTCCAGCTTGAGCGCGTGATGCAGGTGGCCAAATGTCTGCTGCTGCGGAATGATCTGCACGTGGTAGCGGCGTGCGTATGCAACCAACTCCGCGACATCCGCGCGCGACATCGAGCCGCCTGGCGGTGCAATCACTGGCTGCGATGCAAACTGCAGCGTGTGCTCGAAGTACAGCGTGAACGTGTTGATCTTGTAGCTCGCGAGAATTCGCACCTGCTTCTTCTGATATTCCAGCGTCGGCATCGGCCCGCGCGAGAGATCGTCCTGCGCGCCGCGCCAACGCATCGCTGGCCAATCGCGAATCACTACGCGGTGCAGGCGTGCTTGAGTGCCCGCGCCCGTGATCAGCTGTTTGAGTGTTTGCAATCCATAGAACACGCCAGCGCTCGAGTGCGCCACAATCGTCGCGCCCGCGGTGTCCGTGACGAGCACGTAGCCTTCGTCGTTCATCGCCGCGTCAAAGCGCAGACGTTGTGCATCTAAAAAGCGACGCGCTTCTTCGGAGCCGTTGCGCAGCGTGCGCACGTGCCAGCCGCGCGGCGTGGCGTGAACCGCGGCGGTGAATCCGCGCGCTTGCATTGACTCGGCGAACTCGGCGGCGGCGGCGGCATCGGCACCCGGGGCGATTGAGATCTCAGCACGGAACAGCGCCGAGCCCGTTTCGCGTACGAGTTCGCGCGGGGCTGGCAGGAGACGCGGGGCAGAGTTTGCGGCTTGGCCGAGTAGCGCGGCCGGCAGCGCGAGTGCGAGGAGGGCAGTAAGGCGCATCCGCAGAATGTAATGATTGTGGTGGGTGCTCAGCCCGGAGCTAGCGTCCAGAATGGTTGACCGACCCAGTAGGTATATAG
>JAYUWY010000068.1:0-4277 GCA_043753285.1 Gemmatimonas sp.
GGCACAGTGCTCGTCGATTGCACGTCCGGCGATCCAGCCACGTCTCAGCGCATCGCGGAGCGACTCGCGGGCAAACAGATCGGATTCCTCGACGCGCCAGTGTCCGGTGGCGTCGTCGGCGCAGAAGCTGGCACGCTCACGGTTATGATTGGCGGCGACGCGGCCACACTGGAGCGCGTGCGCCCAGTGCTCGAAGCATTCGGCAAGCGCATCGTGCACTGCGGCCCTGTGGGCGCGGGCGATGCGGTGAAGGCCGTGAACAACGCGCTGCTCGCGCAGCACATCATTGGCGCCGCCGAGGGCATGTTTGCGCTCGAGCGCGCGGGCGTGGACCCCGCAGTCGCGTTTGATGTGATCAACAACTCGAGTGGTCGCTCCAACGCGAGCATGAACTTGTTTCCTGAGCGCGTGCTCACCAAGGCGTATCCGCGCACGTTTCGCTTGGCGCTGCTCGACAAAGACGTCGGCATCGCCGCACAGGTTGCGCGCGACGCTGGCGTGAGCGCACCAATGCTTGAACTCGCAAGCAAATTGTATCGTGAAGCGCACGCTGCGATGGGCGAAGCCGCTGATCACGTCGAAATCGTCAAGTTCTTGGAGAAGCGCTAACCATGGAATCGGCTCGCAAGCATTTCCCAGCACTCGCGCGCAAACACAACGGTCACGACGTCGCGTACTTCGATGGCCCAGGTGGCACGCAGGTGCCGCAGGTTGTCGTTGACGCGATGAGCGACTATTTGCTCCATCACAACGCGAATACGCACTGGGTGTATCCCACGTCTCTTGAGACGGATGCGATGTTGAGCAACGCGCGGCAGGTCATCGCCGACTTTCTCAACGCGTCGCCGCGCGAAGTCACCTTCGCCAACAACATGACGAGCGGCACGTTTCACCTCGCGCGCGCGCTCGGCCGCTCATGGCAAGCCGACGACGAAGTCATCATCACCGAGCTTGATCACCACGCCAACGTTGCGCCGTGGCGCGCCATCGAGAAGGAACGCGGCATCGTCATCAAGCGCGTGAAGGTAGATGCCAAGCGCGGTGAGCTCGACTTCGCCTCGCTCGAATCCGCGTTCACACCACGCACCAAGCTGTTGGCCATCGGCGCCGGCTCCAACGCGCTCGGTACCATCACCGACGTGGCGGCGGCCGCCAAGATTGCTCGTCGTCACGGAGCGCTCGTGTACGTGGACGCCGTGCACTACGCGCCGCACGCGCTCGTCGACGTGCGTGCACTCGACTGCGACTTCCTCGGCTGCTCTGCATACAAGTTCTACGGCCCGCACGTGGGCATTATTTTCGGTCGGGAAACGCTACTGAGCGCGCTCGACGTGCCGAAGCTCGAACCGGCACCCGATCACGCGCCCGACCGCATGGAGCCGGGCACACAGAATCACGAGGGAATCATCGGCGCGGCCGCCGCGGTGGAGTTCCTCGCGTCGCTGGGCACGGGCAACACGCGTCGCGAGCGACTGGTCTCGGCGTTCCATCATCTCCACACCGACGGCATGCAGTTGCTGCGCCGCCTGTGGGACGGACTCGGCGCCATCCCAGGCATCACGCGCTACGGCCCGGGGCCGGATCGTCCGCGCACACCTACGGTAAGCTTTGCGATGGCAGGTAAGCGCAGCGAGGACGTGGCGCGAGCACTGGCGGAGCGCGGGTTGTTTGTCAGCAATGGCGATTTCTACGCCTCGACCGTCGTTGACTTGCTCGGCCACTCCGAAGACGGTTTGGTGCGCATCGGCGCGTCGTGTTACACGACGATGGCCGAGGTCGAACGCCTGCTCGCCGCGCTCGCCGAGGTGGCGAAGCGCTAGCCGCTATATTCAGGCATGATTCGCCGCGCCCTCGCTCTGTTCGTCGCACTCGGTGTAGGGGCGGCGTGTAAGCGCGTGGAGTCGCCCCCGCCGGCGCCGCCAACGGAATTCCTGGTGGCAGCCGGCGACTCGGTGTTCTGGGTGCGCTCTGAGGCTGACGGCATTCGCGTCCGTGGCGCACCGATGGTGCTCGCCCTCGTGGGCGGTCGTCTCGCCGAGCTCTACGTGGCCGACGACGATCACTCGTTCTATGACGCCATCTACATCGGACAGCGGCTCTACAAGCGCGACATCGTCACGGGCGATTCGGTGCAGCTGTTTGCCGACACGCTGATGCGAGTGTTGGCGCGCAACTATGCTGCGGCCAATCCTGATGAGCAGCCGCTCGCCGAAGAAGAGCAGGGAAGTGAGGATCCGCGCATCGTGGGCAGCGCAGAGATTCTCGTGCTCGACGTGATGGGGCCGTGGGCGTCGTACGAGTATCGCACGGATGTCGACATCACAGGTCGTCCGTCCTCGCACGGCATTCGTCGGGGCGTGTTGGATTTGCGCACGGGTGTGCCGACGTCGCTCGAAGCGCTCGTGGGGCGGCAGACTGCGCGACAGGTCATCGCCGAGGGTCAGCGACAGTGGCGTGAGTTGCGCGACTCCACGCTCGCGGCATCGCGCGGCACGAAGGAAGAGTTTGCGCTGCGCTCCGAGTACGAGAGTCTGAACTTTGATGCGCGCAGCTTTGCGCTCGAAGTCGAGTCGCTGGAACCGGTGGTGCGATTTGCAATCGCACAGAGCGGCGCGCTCAATCCCGCGCCGGTCACCGAACTCGGTCGCATTCGTGTGCCCGAGCCAGCGTGGTGGCCCATGGTGAGCGCTGACTATTGGATTGACGACGCACTCGGCGCTCGCGAATGGTCGCGCGGCAGCTTCTCGGTGGTGGCGCGCCCCGCGCAGGGTCCAACACCTCGCGCGGCCTTCGCGTTGCGCGATGCGGGCGGGCAGGAGTGGCCGCTGGGATTTGTGCCCGCCGCGGTGCACCGCGTGATATGGCTCGACGACTCGACAGTCACACCAGGCACTCGCGCTGCCCTGCAGCGCGCCTTTGATGAAGCCGCACTCTACGGCGAAGAAACGCGACTCGCACGCCGCAACGCGCCGCGTCCGAATCCAATGGTTCGCAACGCATCTCTGACGACACGCATCCAATGACCGCGACTGATCAGGCTCTGTGGACTCCCGAACGCGCCAATAAGGCATTGCCCCTCGTGCGTCGCATCGCGGAAGATCTCGTGATGAGTTTTCGCCGCTGGCAGGAGATGGTGGAGCGCTACGAAGTGGCATCGCTGCGCAGCACCGCAACGCGCGTAGATCCCGAAGCCGAACAACTCGCGCGCGATGTGCAGCACGCGGCGCGAGAGATTCAGGAGTTTCTCGCGGAACTCGCCGAGTTGGGTGTGGAGTGCAAGAGCTACGAGCAGGGGCTGATTGATTTCCCCGGCGAGCGCGACGGCGTGCCTGTGTACTGGTGCTGGATGCGCGGCGAGCGCGACGTCACGCACTGGCATGCGCGCGACGAAGGCTTCGCCGGACGTCAGCCGATCTGATCGGCCGTTTGATCGGCGACTTGGTCGGCGAACGGGACGTCGATTTCCATTCCGTCCTTCGCGAGTACGACTTCACCAGAAAACACTTCACGCGCTTCGCGGCCCAAATCACTCGGGTCGCGAGAGTAGCGCGCGGAGAAGTGCGTCAGCGCGAGCTTCTTCACGCTGGCCATCTTCGCGACGGTTGCTGCTTCGCGCGCCGTGGAGTGCATCGTTTCGAGCGCACGCGGTGCATCTTCGTCGCCAAACGTGGATTCGTGCACGAGCAAGTCTGCGCCCGCGCTGTGCTCAATGGTCGCAGCGCAGGGACGCGTGTCGCCGGTAATCACGACGCGACGACCCGGACGATCCGGCCCCACGAGTTCTGACGGCGCCACCACGCGACCGCTCTCTAGCGTGATGCTCTCGCCCTTATGAATGCGACCCCACAGCGGGCCCTCGGGAATACCGAGCTCACGCGCGTGATCGGGGTCAAAGCGTCCGCGGCGGATGTCTTCCACAAGCGCGAAGCCCAACGCCGCACCTTTGCGATGCTCCACTGCGAACGCGCGAATCTCGTAATCCTTGCGACGCACTACCGCGCCCGACTCGAGATCGGTGACCGTGAGCGGGAACGTGAGCTTTTCGTTGCCCAACCCTTCGGCGCGCTTGAACAACGCCTGTGAGCCCGTCGGGCCCCAGATGCGCAACGGTGCTTCGCGCAGCTGCAGCGAGAGCGTCTTCAACAGGCCCAACACGCCGAGGTAGTGATCGGTGTGATAGTGCGTAAAGAAAATGTCTTCGAGCGTGAAGCCCACGCCGTAACGCATCATCTGCCGCTGCGTGCCTTCGCCGCAATCGAACATCAGCGTCTCACCTT
>JAYUWY010000069.1:0-2148 GCA_043753285.1 Gemmatimonas sp.
GCACCCAGATTGCACCCAGATTGCACCCACATCGCACCGCGTCGGATCGCTGCAGCGAGGGACTAGCCCGTTTGTGCGATGGTTCGGAGCGCGACGCGAGACGAACGTGCGTATGCGTCGTGCGTTTGCCGAGTCGCGAGCGGCCCGCTCGTCCGTTTACCATTTCAGGGGACTCACTCATGAGTGAACATCTCGACCAAGCGTCTCTAGACTGCATTGCCGCGTGCAACGACTGCGCGACCGAGTGCGGACATTGCTTCGCCCACATGTCCGGAATGGCCAGCAAGAGTGCCTGCCCCTCGTGCTGCGTTGAATGCGCCGCGCTCTGCCGACTCTGCGCCGACGCCATCGCTCGTCACAGTCCGTTCGCTAAGCAGCTCAGCCTGCTCTGCGCTGAGGTGTGCGATTGGTGCGCGAAAGAGTGCGAGGCGAACGACATGGCACACTGCAAGAGCTGCGCGGAAGCGTGTCGGCGCTGTGCCGCCGCGTGTCGGAAGATGGCCGCGTGAGGACGTGAGGACGAGCGGTGGACCTGCATTCCGGTGCGCCCTACTGGCTCGTCCGCAACGGACTCGGCATTTCACACGCGCCGCTCTCGGCTGACGAGCGGTGTGAGATTGCGATTGTCGGCGCGGGTGTCACCGGCGCGTTGGTGGCCGATGCGCTGACAGCAATCGGCAAGGACGTCGTGCTCATCGATCGGCGAGACGCGGGCCTGGGCAGTACGGCCGCGAGCACGGCGCTCCTGCTCTACGAAACTGACGTCGAACTCGAGCCCCTCATCGGCCTGGTTGGCGAGCGAAATGCAGTGCGGGCCTTTCAGCTGGGCATCGAGGCGATCGCCGAGATTCAGAACCTCGTGACCGAACTTGGTGACGACTGCGATTGTACTCGTCGAGAGAGCTTGTACCTCGCGAGCTCTCGGCGAGACGGCAAGCGCCTCCAACGAGAAGTAATGATTCGACAGGACCACGGCTTCGATGTCGAACTCTGGGATCGTGATCGGGTGCGCGAATCGCACGGATTCCTCACGCACGGTGCCATCCGGTCCAAACAAGCCGGCGAAGTGGACGCGTTGCGCTTGACGACGAGCCTGCTGGCGCGGGCCATGAAACGCGGCGCGCGGCTCTACGCTCATACGAAGATTACCGAGTACGAAACGCGCGCCGAGGGCGTGACCTTGCATACGCACCGAGGGCACCGCGTAGTGGCCGACACCATCGTGTTCGCCCAAGGATACGAGTCGCCTCCCTCCATACGGAACGACCTTGTCACGCTCACGAGCAGCTTCGCGCTGGTCACTGAGCCGGTGGAGTCATTCGGTCCCTGGAACGACCGATGTCTCGTCTGGGAGTCGGCCCGGCCGTACCACTACATGCGCACCACCGCGGACAGTCGCATCTTGATCGGCGGGGTGGACCTGCCCTTCCGAAGCCCCGCGTTGCGCGAACTCGCGCTGCCCGTGCAAGCCAGAAAGCTCGAGAAGCGTCTCCGCCGCATGCTCCCCACCGTGCCAACTGAGGCTGCGTTTTCTTGGGCGGGCACGTTCGGGCAAACGAAGGATGGGCTCCCGTATATCGGGACAACGCCGGCGTTTCCGCGCGGCATCTTTGCCCTGGGCTACGGAGGCAATGGCATCACGTTTGGCGTGATTGCGGCGAGAATCATCCGTGATATGGTCGCGGGGATTCCGAACGGCGACGCGTCGCTCTTCCGTCTGGACCGCTGACGGGAGAACATCCGCGGCCTAGCGACCGCCCCTCCACTGCTTTCTATTCAAGCAGCGCTAGCCACCCATTTCAGGAATCCACGTGCTCGACCGAAATACGTTTCTCGTCAAGGAGCGAGTCGGCTTTCTAAAGCTCGTCGACACCTACGACATCCTCGATCCTTCGACCGGCGCCACGCTCGGCACGGCCACTGAGAATGTCAGCGGACCTATGAAGGCGCTACGACTACTCGTGAACAAGCGCCTCCTACCTACAACCGTGGAAGTCCGCGCCGCATCGGAGAGCGCGCCCGTTCTTACGATCAAGCGTGCCGGCGTCTTCCGCTCGACAGTGCGCGTGCTGGATGGCGCGGGGAATCCGCTCGGCAGCTTCAAGAGCAAGATGCTCTCGCTCGGCGGCGGCTTCTTTCTGCACGACA
>JAYUWY010000070.1:0-4264 GCA_043753285.1 Gemmatimonas sp.
GCCTTCAACTGCTGAATCGTGCGCTCGACTTCCTGACGCGCTTCCATCAAGTAGCGACGCGATTCCGCACGCGCCGAGCGCTCCAACTCCCGCTCCTTCTGCTTCACCGTCGCTTCGCGCTCTGTGACGCGCGATTCACGCCGCTCGTTGTCTTCGTGCAGCGTCGTGACGTCCTTCTCGCGCGCCGCGAGCGACGCTGCGCGCGCTTCCACGTCCGTGAGCAACGCCGAGAGGTCGCGTTCCATCTTCGGCACACGTTCTTCGGCGCGCGTGAGCACTTCCTCGCTCATCGCTAAGCGGCGCGCGATGGCCAACCCGTACGAGCGCCCCGGGATTCCCTTGATGAGGCGATACGTCGGCGCCAAACGCTCGGCGTCAAACTGCAGCGACGCATTCACGACGCCAGGCACTTCGCTCGCGAGCTCTTTGAGCGCGCCCAAGTGCGTCGTCGCGATCGTCGTCGTACCGCGGCGTGTGAGCGCTTCGAGAATCGCGCCGCCCAGAGCAGCACCTTCCAGCGGATCCGTGCCGGAGCCCAGTTCGTCCACGAGCACCAGCGCATCGGGGCTCGCGTGATCAATAATTTCTTTGAGATGCTTCAGATGCGCCGAGAACGTGGAGAGTGAAGCTTGCAGCGACTGCTCGTCACCGATGTCGGCAAAGACATCGTCAAACACAGGCACCACGGACTCCGCGCCCACCGGTGCGGGAATTCCGCACTGCATCATCAACGAAATCAGCGCGAGCGCCTTGAGCAACACAGTCTTGCCGCCCGTATTCGGGCCAGACACAAGCAGCGTGCGCTCTGTGGGCTCCATCGCGAGATCAAACGGCACGACAGCGATGCCCTGCGCGAGGAGCAACGGATGGCGTCCATCGCGGATGTGCCAGCCTTGGCGCGCCGGCGAGATCGTTGCGTCGGTACAATGCGCCTGCAGTGCGTAGCGCGCGCGACCGTACAGCGAATCGAGCGAGACCAGTGCATCCCACGCGTCCGCGATTGCTTCGCGCTCGGGACGCAACATTGCGGTGAGTTCTTGGAAGATCCGCTCACATTCTTGGCGCTCTTCGGATTCCAGTTCGCGAATGCGATTCCCTGCTTCCACGGCGGCGGGCGGCTCGACGAACACCGTCTGGCCGGAGTGCGACGAGTCGTGCACGATGCCACCGACGCTGCCGCGGCCTTCGCGCCGCACGGGAATCACCCAGCGACCGTTGCGCAGCGTCACCGACGCATCGTCCACGCGATGGTGGTCTTCGAGCTTTGCCATCAAGCGTTCGAGAATGCGCACGATCTCGCCTTCTGAGGCGCGCAGCTCGCGACGAATGCGACGCAACGCCGGCGATGCGTCGTCCTTGAGCTCGCCTTCTTCGTTCAGCACACTCTCGAACTTCGATTCAATCGCTGGCAGAACGATTAAGCGATCGGCAAGTGGCGCCAGCGGAGCCCGTGCGGCCGGATGGCGTCCCGCATCGCGCAGTGACGTCTGCGTCAGTCGCGATGAGCGCAGGAGAACTAAAGCGCCGCGCAATTCAACGCCCGTCCACGCCGCGCCTTCAACGCGCAGGCGCGTGAGCGCGAACTCCAAATCAGGAATCGGCTCCGAGCGATACGGATTCTCACCCGTGAGCATCGCGCGCAGCGCAACAACGCGGGTGTGTTCGCTGTGCAGCGCGTGCAGTGCATCGGCGCGGTCCAAATGCGTGCCACCAACGCGCGTCGGGCGCAGCGAGCGAATGCGCGCTGCGCCCGGCGTGGTGGACGCGTGCCCCGCGACATAGTCCAGTAGTCGCGCGAATTCTAAGACGTCGAGCGCGTGAGCTTGAACCGTCACGGCGGCGTCCCGAGCTCCTCGCGCACGATGCGATTGAGGACGTTGCCGTCCACGCGACCCTTGTATGCAGGCATCACTTTCCCCATCACGGCGCCCATTTGTTTGGTGCCTCCGGCGATGGCCGCGCGGACTGCGGCGCGAATCTCATCTTCCGAGGGGGCGGCGGGGAGGTAGACCTCAAGGGCCTCGCCCTCCCGCCGCTCGACGGACGCGAGTTCTTCGCGACCCGCCGTCTCGTACATCTCCACAGATTCCCGCCGCCTCTTAATCGCCTTGCGTATCACATCGATGACATCGTCATCGGTGAGGGGACGCCGAATTGCGATCTCGTGATTGCGGATGTCGGCTAACACTGTGCTCAGCAACAGGACGCGTGGTTTGTCCTGTGCCTTGCGGGCGACGTTCAGCTCGCCCTGCAGCCGTGTCGCCAACTCCGACATCAGTTGGAGCGGGTGCGACGATTCTTACGCTGAGCGGTATTGAGCTTCCGCTTCCGCTTCTCGCTGGGCTTCTCGTAGTGGCGATGCTTGCGAAGGTCCGCGAGGATCCCCGCCTTCTCGCACTTCTTTTTGAAGCGCTTGAGCGCGCGTTCGAAGTTTTCGTCTTCGTGGATGACGATTTCCGACAACTGACTTCCCCCCTTCGTGGCGATTGTGGCGCCTGTTGATGGTAGCCCCCTAAGTTATGGAAGCGAACGGAGATAGGCAAGTCAGCCGGGTAACACCAAACCCTGCACCCGCTCCCTCAGCCCGGCGCGAAAAACCGCCACCGAAAACTTCCCCGCCTGTGCCACACAGGCCGCCGCCGTCACCTCGCCCCGCTCCTGGGACTCCTCCAGGGCGTGCACCGCACCGACGATGGACTCCGGCGTCTGGTGCTCGAAGAACACGCCCGACCCCGCTCCCACCGTCTCGCGCGCCCCGCCTCGCCCAAACGCCACCACCGGAGTACCCGCCGCCAACGCCTCCACCGGCGCGATTCCAAAGTCCTCCTCGGCGGCAAACACAAATCCGCGCGCGCGTTGCAAATAGTCGCGCAGCACTGCGCGCGGCAGGTGGCCGAGTAGCGTGACGTTCGGTGTCGCCAACGCGCGCGCCTTCTCCATCTCGGGGCCATCGCCAATCACGACGAGCCGCCGCGTCGGCATCCGCGAGAAGGCGTCCACGATGAGCGGAATGCGCTTGTACGGCACGAAACGCGAGGCCGTCACATACAAATCGACGTCGCGCACTTGCTCCGCTCCATCGCGCGCCGCGAAGTAGTCCGTATCCACCGGCGGATACAACACCCCTGCACTGCGGCCCCACACACGCTGAATGCGCTCCGCAATAAACGCTGAGATCGCGAGGACTTCTGTGGGACGATTCGCCGTGCGCTTGTCCCACGCGCGAATCCCCGCGAGCAAGCGACGCGCGGCAAAACCCTTCACGCCGCGCGAAAGGCCAGACTCCTCGAGGTACTGCTCCTGCAAATCCCACGCGTAGCGCACCGGCGAGCAGCAAATGTTGAGATGCACCGTAGGCGCCGCGGTGCGCACACCTTTCGCCACCGCGTGACTGACACTGATCACCAAGTCGTACGCGGTGAAGTCGAACGACTCAATCGCGCGCGGCATCAGCGGCAACAACTTGCGATGGTGACGCGTCGCGCCGGGAATGCGCTGTAGCCACGATGTGAAAATGCGACGCTCGCCAATCAGCGCGTGCAGTGACGGCACCGGATCAGAAACGAGCGTGAAGAGATCCGCGTCAGGAAACAACGCGCACAACTGCCCTGTGATCTCTTCTGAGCCGCCGTGTGTCAGCAACCACTCGTGTACGAGCGCGACTCTCACCCGGGCGGCCACGTCATCTGCCGCCCGCCGAGCACGTGCATGTGGAGATGATGCACGGTTTGTCCGCCGTCGTCGCCCGTGTTCATCACCGTGCGATAGCCGCTCTCGGCGATGTCTGTTGCCTTGGCGACCTCAACCGCAAGCGATGCCATCGCGCTCACGGTGTAGTTGTCGGTCGCGGCAGTCAGCGACGCGAAGTGCGCCTTTGGAATTACAAGCACATGCACCGGCGCCTGCGGTGAGATGTCATTGAATGCGACGCACACTTCGTTCTCCGCGACGAGCTTCGCGGGAATCTCACCGCGCACGATTTTGCAAAAGAGACAATCGGTCATCGCTGCTCCAGGTGTGCACGCACAATACAGACGGCGGCGATTGCCGCCGTCTCAAATCGCAGCACGTTGAGGCCCAATGAGGCAGCGCGAAAACCCGCGGCCTCAAGTTCGGCGCGCTCAGTGCCTTCGAGGCCGCCTTCGGGGCCAACCACCACCGTCACGCCCAACTCGAGGTCGTTCGCATCTCTTAAGACATCGAGAATGGGAGGGGCTGTTGCATCGAGAACAAGCGCGAGGCCTTCGGGCTTTGCGCTCACCGC
>JAYUWY010000071.1:0-2142 GCA_043753285.1 Gemmatimonas sp.
GTGCGACGAAACATCGGCCGCCGTTGTCAGCGGCCACTCGTCGCATCCAAAGCTTGAGTCGCTCGTCATTCTCTCGCAGGATGTGCACAGCGTCTTTGGCGGCGTTGTACCAGAGATTGCATCGCGCGAGCATCTCACCGCGATTGTGCCCGTCACAGAACGCGCGCTTGCCGATGCGGGCACAACGCTCGCCGACATCGATGCGATTGCGGTGACGCACGCGCCGGGCTTGGTTGGCGCGCTTCTCGTTGGCGTGAGCTACGCCAAAGCACTCGGCGCGGCCGCAGGCAAGCCAGTGATCGGCGTGCATCATATGGAAGGGCATCTCTTCGCCACGGCGCTCGAGCATCCCGACGCGACGCCGCCGTTTACGGCATTGCTCGTTTCCGGCGGACACACGCTTCTGCTCGACGTGGCTGATTGGGGCGAGTACCGATTGCTCGGTCGCACACGCGACGACGCCGCGGGTGAAGCGTTTGATAAAGCGGCCAAGTTGCTCGGCCTCCCCTACCCCGGCGGCCGGCACCTCGAAGCACTCGCGCGCGACGGCGAGCCCAAGCGCCATCGCTTCACGAAGCCAATGCTCAACGCCGGCCAGAAGCTCGGCGACGCCGACTACTACGACGTCTCGTTCAGTGGATTGAAGACCGCCGTACTACTCGCCACGCAGCAGGCAGCGGACCTGAACGCGGAGAAGGCTCACATTGCGCGTGGATTTCAGGACGCGCTCATCGGCACTCTCGTCGCCAAGACAATCCGCGGCGCGCGCGCACACAAGCGCAAGCGCATCGTGCTCGGCGGCGGCGTGGCCTGTAACAGCGCACTCGTGCAAGCCATGCGCGAAGAGGCCGCAAAGATCGGCGCGACTGTTTTTGCTCCAACGCCAAGACTGGCCACCGACAACGCGGCAATGATCGCCGCCGCAGGCTTGTTTCGTCGCGAGCGCGGGGAAAGAAGCGGGGCACACTTGAACGCGTTCAGTACACTGCAGATGCCCGGACTGAAGTCCGCAGACTGAAGACGGAAGACTGAAGGTTACTACTCCCGCTCCGTCTCACGTCGTACATTAGTTCAGATCTTACCTTCCGTCTTAAGTCTTCAGTCAACAATGATCTCTCACATCCCCTTCGCCTACGACTTCGGTCCCCTCCAGCTCACGGGCTTCGGCATCGCGATGCTGTTGGCCTTCGTGATTGGGCAGATGGTGGCGAGCGAGAATCTCGAGGCGCGTGGCGAAGACTCCGAGATCATGGGCGACGTGGTGGTCGCTGCCGTCATCGGCGGCCTGTTGGGCGCCAAGCTCTACTACGCGATTCTCGTCGGTGACCTCGGAGCCATCTTCAGCCGCGCCGGCTTCGTGTTCTGGGGCGGCTTGATTGGTGGCATCGCCGCATCGGCCGGCACGATTCTCTATCGCAAGCAGAGCTTCGCGAAGATCTCCGATGCATCCGCGCCTGGACTCGCGGCAGCGTACGCAGTCGGTCGCTCGGGTTGCTGGGCCGTGGGCGACGACTACGGTCGCGTGTGGGACGGCCCGCTGGCCGTCGCATTTCCCAACGGCGCGCCGCCGAGCACTGTGGCGAATCTGACTGCGTTTGGCGGCAAGGGCCTTGAGGGATTGCCCGCTGATCAGGTGCTGGCCGTGCATCCCACGCAGCTCTACGAGACGGCGATGGGCCTCGTGATGTTCTTCATCTTGTGGCGCCTGCGCGACCACAAGCACGCTGCCGGTTGGTTGTTTGGTGCGTACTGCGTGCTCGCCGGCATCGAGCGCTTCGTCGTCGAAATCTTCCGCGCGAAGGACGACCGCTTCTTTGGTCCGTTCACCATGGCGCAGATGATTGCGATCGCATTCACCATCCTCGGGGTGACTTGGATGGCGATGCGAACGCGTCGTGTAGCGACTACGGGTTAAACCAGTACGACATCTTCAACAAGAAGGTGTTGTTGGGATGCAGTGCGAGGAGGTCACCGAAGTCGCGGCTTGCCGAGAACTTCGTGGGTGTCATCGCAAAGTCGTCGCGCCCCTGCTGCCACACCAAGAACAGAATCGAACCCGGCCGGTACTCCCAACGGAGCACAGTGTTCGTGCGCAGTTGCTTGAAGTTCACGCCGCCTGGATCGTTCGAGAGTGACGCGCCC
>JAYUWY010000072.1:0-2135 GCA_043753285.1 Gemmatimonas sp.
CCGCTATTCGTTGTTGCGCTCCGTCCTGAAGATCGCGCTGTGGTCATTGGACCACGCGAGGCGCTACTTGGCCGCGGACTTACAGCGACCGAAGCCAACTGGCTCGTCGATGAGATTCCCGCCGTAGGCACGAGCGTACTGGTGCGCATTCGTCATCGCGCCACGCCAGTCGCGGGCACGGTTCTGCACGCCGACGCGTTGAAGTTTGAAGTCGCACTGCACGAGCCGGCCTATGCAATCTCTCCAGGCCAGTCCGTCGTCCTGTACGAAGACTCCGGCGCCGTACTCGGCGGCGGTGTGATTGCCGCCTCTCGCCGCGTGTTGCCCATTCAAGCGGCGTAGTTCTTCCCCTCTCGCAACGCTCAGGAGTTTGCAATGCTCGTTCGCAAATCGCAGGCAAAGTGGACTGGTGAACTCAAGACCGGCTCAGGCAACATCAAGCTCGGTAGCGGTGCGTTTGAGGGGAAGTACTCGTTCACCACGCGCTTTGAAGGCGCACCTGGCACCAATCCCGAAGAGTTGCTTGCGGCCGCGCACGCGGGCTGTTTCTCGATGGCGTTCAACTTGATGTTATCGATGGCTGGCTTCAACGCCGAGTATGTGGACACGACGGTTGAAGTGAATATGGATAAGGTTGGCCCGGGCATGGGCATCGTTGGCGCGAAGATCATCACGAAGGCGAAGGTGCCGAACATTTCTGCGGCGCAATTTGCGGAGGTCGCGGAGAACGCCAAGCAGAACTGCATTATCTCCAAGGCACTGAGCATTCCGATGACGTTGGACGCGACGCTGGTTGGATAACGACTGGTTGCTTGAGCGGGGGGGGGCTCGTACTCCCACTCCGTCGGAGCGACCGCCGTCTTGCGGCCGGACGCTGGTGTACGCCAAGTTGGTGACCAGCGCGAGCAGGCCGAGCGACGGGGCGCCGCGCAGACAAGGACCTCCGCGGGAAGGAGACCCGAGAAGGCATGTCTTTTCTGCGTCGGCAGGGGTGACCGAAATGACGGGACGTCTCGCGAAGTTCTCAGCGGCGGCGTTGGGCGCGCTGGTCCTACTTGCCGTGCTCGTGCGACCGGCGTGCAGTTGCTCGTCGAAAACGCCCGCCTACTACAGCACGATGAGAGCCGACCTGCGCAATCTGTACGATGCGCAGGCCCAACTCTTCGCTGACAGTGCGCGCTACGCCACGACGATCGAAGAGCTGCAGACGCTGGGACTGCAGGTGTCCCCCGAGGTGACACTCACGCTCACACCAAGAAACGCGGCGGCGTGGTCGGCATCCGCGACGCACCGCCTACTGTTCGAAGTGCGTTGCGAGATCGCGAACACGGGCGGAGTGACATCGCTCGCAACGGTAGATGGTCAGCCCGCGTGCGACCCGCCGTATAAGCGGAAGCGGTGGGCCTCGAGGTTTTTCTAGCGCGCTAGAACTCTAAGCCCGCTGACTTCGCAAACTGCTCCATCAGTTTGCGCTGCGCATCGCTGAGCGATTCGGGAACAACCACACCGATCTCGACAATGAGATCACCGCGCGTCTCGTCCTTGGCGATCCCCTGCCCGCGCACGCGAAACCGCTTTCCACTCGGCGTGCCCGCGGGCAGCGTGATGGTGACAGTCTTGTCATCGAGCGTCTGCACTTTGACTTTCGAGCCCAACGTGGCCTGCGCAATGTTCACGCGCGCATGCACTATGACGTCGTTTCCGTCGCGCTCATAGTCGGCGTCTGCGCCCACCTGAAACGTGATCATGATGTCGCCGTTAGGGCCGCCGCGCATACCGCGTCCGCCCTGACCCTTCAAGCGAATCTTGCCGCCGCTCTCCGTGCCCGGCGGCACCGTGATCAACACCTTCTTGGACGTGCGCGACGCGCCGGCGCCATTGCACGTGGGACACTTCTCTGTAGGCACGGTGCCCTTGCCCACGCACATTGGGCACGGACGATTCACCGCGAAGCCGCCCTGACCAAACGAGATCTCACCGCGACCCGCACACTCGGGGCAGGTCTGCAGCTTGGCGCCCTTCGCCGCACCACTGCCCGCGCACATCGCGCACTCTTCGTTCACTTCGAGGGTGATGGGCACCTTGCCGCCGAGCGCCGCGACCTTGAACGGCACTTCAAGCGTGGTCTCTACGCT
>JAYUWY010000073.1:0-8850 GCA_043753285.1 Gemmatimonas sp.
CTCGCCGCTGAGTGCGCTGGTGTATCCGGCGCTCGTGCCGTTTGAGGGCACGAATGTGTCCGTGGGGCGGGGCACTGACGCGCCGTTTCAGCGATTCGGCGCACCGTGGATGGACGCCCAGCGTGTCGCGGCGCATCTCAACGAGCGCGGACTGCACGGCGTGCAGTTTGTGGCCGAACGCTTTACGCCGCGCAATCCAACCGATGCAAAGTTCAGTGGTCGCGCGATTCCGGGTGTGAAAATTGTGGTGGAAGATCGCGATCGCGCGCAGATGGCCCGCATCGGCGCCGCCGTGCTGCACGCACTGGTCACACTGCACTCGGACTCGCTGCGGGTGACGCCTCGTAGCTTTGACGAGCGCTTTGGCACGCCCGCCCTGCGAGATGGACTGGCCAACAAAGTTGATCCGGACGAAGTGTTGGATCAGGCCGTGCCCAGCGTCGTGGCGTGGCAGCGCGCGACGCGAAAGTACTTAATCTACCGCTGATGTCGGCGTTTCCGCTCTCGCTGTGGCATTGGATTCGCCGCAGCTACTTGCAGCTCATCGAGCCGATTATCGGCTGGTGCGTGCGCGCGGGCATCTCGCCCAACGCGCTCACCGTGATGGGCACGCTCGCCTGCGGCGTCTCGGGCGTGCTCTTCGCCACGGGAAACATTCGCGCCGGCGGTTGGACGTTGGGCCTCACGGCGTTTTTTGATGTGATCGATGGCGCCGTCGCGCGCGCGACCGGACGCAGCACCGTCTTCGGCGCATTCCTCGACTCCACCCTCGACCGTGTGGCCGACGCGATGCTGCTCGGCGGCATCGCGTATTTCTTCTCGCGACCCGGCGCGCACTATTCGCCGGCGATGGTGGCCGTGGCGCTCGTCGCGGTCTCGGCGGTGCAGATCACCAGCTACACGCGCGCCAAAGCCGATGCGCTGAGCATCGACCTGAAGGGCGTGGGCGCACTCGAACGCCCCGAGCGCATCACAATTCTGGCAGCCCCGCAGGCGTTCTTTGGCTTGATGTGGGGCGGGTGGGTGCTGCGGAGCGTGGTCATCCTGCTCGCCGCTAGTGCCATTTGGACCGTGGTTCAGCGCGTTAGACACGTCGCCCGGCACGCGTAACTGCGCTATTTTTCTGGCGTTCGCGGTTTTCTTGGCCCCCAGGAGTTTTGCATGGCTCGTCTCCGCACATTCTGGTCCCTCGCATTGGTCGCCGCGCTCGCGGCCGCCGTGCAGAGTTGTGGCCCCCCGCCCGATGATCGCGGACTCGTTCGTTTGTGGACCGACGACTTCGAGATTCGCCTCAAGCCGGATGTAGTTCCGCCGCGTGCCCTCGAGCGCATTACGTACACCATCACGGTGCACGACAAGGAAACGAAGGAGCCAATTGTCGGTGGTGAAGGGCAGATTTTCGCGACCAACGAGAGCCGCAAGACTGTGTACAACGGTCTCACCTACGGCCCCGAAGCCGGCACGTACCGCGCGACGATTACCTTCGTGACGGCGGGCGAGTGGGCGATGGGTTTCCGCTTTCGTCGCGACTCGACGCTCACGCTGCAGCGCACTGAAGATTGGCGACAGATGGTGAGAAACGAGTTGCCACCAGGGCAGTAACTGGAATTCCGACTTGAGACGTGAGACTTGAGACGTGCGAGTCTCATTCTCATGTCTCACGTCTCACGTCTAGATCTCACGTCTCACCTCTCAAGTCTAAAGATGAATCATTTCCACAGAACGTCCCTAAATCCCGACGCGGTTCTCGCCACCGCCGATTCATTCTTCCCGACGATTGGGATGATGCCAGCCGGCGCCACCGCTCGCACTCGCACCTACAAGGGCAGCGTCGGCACGCCAGAAGTTCCGTCCGTGCTCACGATCTCTGTGAAGATGGAAGGCGGACACTACGTGTTCGTCGAAGCGCACACGGATCAGATGGGCGAGAGCCGCCTCGATCGCAACGTGAAGAAGTTCTTCGTGTCCCTGCACACGCAGGTCGATCCGAAGCATTCGTTCGCCCCTGCGTTCTAATGACTCCTAAGCCCTCCCGCCCAGCAAAGGGCGGGGCGACTCCGCACCTCGGCGAGGCGCTGCCCATCGAGCGCAAGCTCGAGTTGTACTACTGGATGCGACTCACGCGCACGCTCGAAGAGCGGCTCGTGGCGCTGTATCGCCAGACCAAAGTTGTCGGCGGACTCTTTCGCTCTCTCGGCCAAGAAGCCGACGCGGTGGGTGCGTGCTATGCGCTCGAGTCGCGCGACGTGATGTCGCCGCTCATTCGCAATCTCGGTGCGATGCTCGTGAAGGGCGCGACGCCGGTGGAAGTGCTCAAGCAGTACATGGCAAAAGGCGATTCGCCCACGCGCGGCCGCGAGCTCAACATTCATTTCGGTGACATCGGCGAGGCCGGCAAGACGCGCGGCTTCCTCGGACAGATCTCGCCGCTCGGCGACATGGTCCCAGTGATGACCGGCGTGACGATGTCGTTCAAGATGCGCGGCGAAGATCGCGTGGGCCTCGTGTTCGTTGGCGATGGCGCGACGAGCACCGGCGCATTTCACGAAGGCATCAACTTCGCGGCGGTGCAGAAGCTGCCGCTCGTCGTGGTGATTGAGAACAACGGCTACGCGTACTCCACGCCGACGTCCAAGCAGACGCTCGCCAAGCAGTTCGTCGACAAAGCGATTGGCTACGGCATCACCGGCGATCAAGCCGACGGCAACGATGTGCTCGCTGTATACGATTGCACCAAGCGCGCGGTAGATCGCGCGCGCTCGGGCGACGGCGTGCAGCTGGTGGAGCTCATCACGTATCGCCGCAAGGGACACGCGGAGCACGACAATCAGTCGTACGTGCCCGAAGGCGAAATCGAAAAGTGGGCTGCCGAGAACGATCCTATCGATCGCTATGTGCGCGTGCTTGTGGACCGAGAGAAGGTTGCGCAGTCGACGATCGATGAGATCAATGCGCGCATTCACGCTGAAGTGGATGCCGCAACGGATGTCGCCGAGGCCTCGGGATTCCCGGAGCCGCTCGACGCCATGATTGGTGTGTACGCGGACCGCCCGGTAGAAAAGCCGCTGTGGTTCCGCGAAGGCGCCGACACATCCAACCTCGGCAAGGAGCGCGCCGAAGGCTGGGGCACGTTTGACGCATCGAAGGGAGGACAAGCGTAATGGCCGAGATCACGTATCTCGAGGCGATTCGCGAAGCCCTCGACGAAGAAATGGCGCGTGACAAGAACGTCTTCTTGATGGGCGAAGACATCGGCGCGTTCGGTGGTGCATTCAAAGTCACCGATGGCTTGATGAAGAAGTACGGCGAGGCGCGCGTGATTGACTCGCCCATCAGCGAGATCGCGCTTGTGGGCGCGGCGGCTGGCGCTGGTCACATGGGACTGCGTCCAGTGGTGGAGATGCAGTTCATCGACTTCATCGCCAACGCGTACGACATGCTCACCAACTACGTGGCCACGGCGCGCTATCGCGCGTTCTTGCCCACGCCAATGGTGGTGCGCGGTCCGAGCGGCGGCTATGTGCGCGGCGGTCCGTTCCACTCGCAGAATCCGGAAGCGGGTTTCATTCACACGCCCGGACTCAAGGTGGTGTATCCCGCGACTGCCGAAGATGCGAAGGGTCTCATGAAGGCGGCCATTCGCGACGACGACTGCGTGTTGTTCTTTGAGCACAAGTATTTGTATCGCCGCATCAAGGGCGTGATGCCCGCGGGCGATCACGTGGTGCCGATCGGCAAGGCACGCACTGCGCGTGAAGGCAAGGACGTCTCCATCATCACGTACGCGGCGACGGTGCATAAGTCGCTGGAAGCCGCAGAGAAGTTGGAGAAGGAGCACGGCATCAGCGTGGAAGTCATCGATCTGCGTTCCCTGGCGCCGATGGATGATGAAGCCATTTTCAACACAGTGCGCAAGACTAATCGTGTGCTCATCGTGCACGAGGACACACGCACGGGTGGCATCGCCGGTGAAATCACGGCGCGTATCAATGAAAGCTGCTTTGCCTACCTCGATGCGCCGGTGCTTCGCGTGACGGCGCACGACATTCCGCTCCCCTATGCGCCGCAACTCGAGGATTTCGTGCTGCCGCAGGTGGACGACATCGTGACGGCCGTGCGCCGTTTGGTGGCCTGGTAATGACTACGGAAACGAATCCGAACTTCGAAAAGCCCGCGCTTGGACGGCAGGCCGCGATTGGCTGCTTCATGGCCGTCATTGGCTTCTTTTCGGTGGGGATGATTGGCGTACTGGTCTCTAAGGGGGTCGCGTTTTTCTCCAAAGCCCCCAGGTGCGACGGCATCCCGACGTGCGATTGGTATGTTTATATGCTGGTCGGGGGCATTTTGGGTGCCCTGACCCTGCCTTGGCTGGTGGTTTCCGCGATGCGGAGCCCGGCGAAGGTCGAGAATTCTGAACCGAAGATCTGACCGAGGTTGATCGATAATGGCACGTATTGATGTGATCATGCCCCAGATGGGCGAGTCGATTGCCGAGGGCACGCTCTCGCGCTGGCTGAAGAAAGTCGGCGACGAGATTAAGCGCGACGAGCCCATCTTCGAGATTTCCACGGACAAAGTGGACGCGGAGATTCCGGCCCCATCGGCTGGTGTGCTCGCCGAAATCATTGTGTTCGAAGGCACCACGGTGCCGGTGAACGCGATTGTCGCGCGCATCGAGACGGAGAAAGGCGCATCGATTGCACCGGTTGCTGCCGCGCCGGCTCCAGTGGCCGCCTCCGCACCTGCTGCCGCGCCGGTCGCCGCTGTTGCTGCGTCCGCGCCTGCTCCGAGTGCATCGGCCAAGCCGAGCGCTCCGGCGGGTTCGTTCGAAGAGCGCGTGCGCACGAAGTCTTCGCCGCTGGTGCGCCGCATGGCGGCCGACGCTGGCGTTGAGATCGCCGCGCTGAGTGGCTCGGGCATCGCCGGCCGCGTCACGCGAAAGGATTTGGAGTCGTACCTCTCCAACGGCGGCGCGAAGGCTGCACCCGCTGCGCCGGCAGCAATGCCAAGTGGCTTGCCTTCGTCGATGTCGATGTCTGTTGGGCATGTGAGCGATCCGACGTTCCAGCCCTGGGCCGGCGACGTCGTTGAGCCGATGTCGAAGATTCGCCGCCTCACCGCCGATCACATGCGTCAGGCCAAGCAAGTCGCTGCGCACGTGACGAGCTTCTTTGAAATCGACCTCACGCGCATCGCGAAGATTCGCGAGAAGACGCGCGCAGCATTTGAGAAAGAGACGGGGCAGAAGCTCACGTACCTGCCATTCATCATTCGCGCGGTCGTCGAGAACCTGCGTCGTCACCCGTCGCTCAACGCGACCGTGAGCGGCACGGATGTGATTCTGCGCAAGCGCTACAACATCGGCATCGCTGTCGCGTTGGAGCCGACGGGCCTCATCGTGCCTGTCGTGAAGGATGCGGATGGACTGAACCTCGTGGGCATCACGCGAGGCGCAAATGATTTGGCACTGCGCGCGCGCACCAAGAAGCTTTCGCCGATGGATGTGCAGGACGCGACGTTCACGATCACGAACCCCGGTGTGTTCGGCTCGTTGATGGGCACGCCGATCATCCCCGTGGGCACGACCGCCATCCTCGGACTCGGCGCCATCGAAAAGCGTCCCAAGGTGATTACCGGTGCAGACGGCGAAGACACCATCGCCATTCGCACGTGTGCGTATTTCTCGCTCTCGTTTGATCACCGCGTGGTGGACGGCGCGGATGCAGACCGCTTCATGGCGGATCTGAAGAAGACGTTGGAATCCGTGACGGGCTGATGGCACGCTCACTGACGATCCATCGCATTGTGGTGCCGCCGGCAGATCGCGCGAAGTACTTCGAGCGTCTGCGGGCCAAGGAGCAACACTATACGGCGATGGGCGTTCGGTTTTGGGCGTTTGAAGAACAAGCGTTGCCTGGCGCGTTCGTCGAATTTTGCGAGGCGGACAGCGCCCAATCTCTGAGTGCCGCACACGCGGCTGCGCCGGAACGGGTACACGATCCGGCGCGCATCTACACGCAGGTGGAGCTGAAGTAATGCCGACCCGTCGCGTAACTATTGAAGGCCGTACTTGGCAGGTCTATCCCTCAGGCTACGTCACGCAGTACGACGCCGACGAGTTCGGATTGATCTTCGTGCACGGCGTTGCCGACGAGCGTGAAGTGCGCTTGTCGCGCTACTCGCCGATTGCCACGCGGTCGCGCGAGCAGTCGTTGGCCGAATTGACGGATGCGGATCTCTCGCGCTTCTTCGCGCTTTCTCAGCCCAGCAAGACATCGCCCGAGGCTGGGTACTCGCGGTGAGTGTGCCCGCGGACGCGGACGCCCCCGCGTCCTTTGTAGATTTGCACGCCCATTCGACGGCTTCTGACGGCGCGCTTGCGCCCGCAGAGGGCGTGAGGATTGCGCACGCAGCAGGGTTGTCGGCGTATGCGCTGACGGATCACGACACGCTCGCGGGAATTCCTGAAGCGCAGGCCACCGCCGACACGTTGGGCATTCGTCTCGTGCCTGGCGTTGAGATGAGCGTGCATCAGGGCACGGAAGAAGTGCATCTGCTCGGGCTGCACATCCGCGATGTGTCGGATCTGCAGGCACGCCTTGAAGGCATTCGCGGTTTTCGACGCGCGCGCGCAGAAACGATCGTCACGCTGCTCAATGCTGCGGGTGTGGCGGTCACGTTTGATGCGGTCCTCACAGAATCAGCCGGTGGGGCGATTGGCCGACCGCACGTGGCGCGCGCGATGGTGGCGGGCGGTTACGTGCGCGACATGCGTGAGGCGTTCGATAAGTGGCTCGCCGCAGGTCGTCCGGCGTACGTCGATAAAGAACGCCTCGACATCGCCGAAGGCATTCGGATGATTCACGAGGCGGGCGGCATCGCAGTGTATGCACATCCTGGGACCGACGGGCGCCGCGAAAAAATTGAACCGCTCGCCGCCGCGGGACTCGACGGTATTGAAGTGAAGCACCCGAGTCACTCGCGTGAAGACGAGCTGCGCCTCGCGTCGTTGGCGGCGTTCTTTGGTCTCGTGGTCAGCGGTGGCTCCGATTGGCACGGGGCAACGAACGGCACGCGCGTGCTTGGCGCGATGCACGTGCCCGCGAGTTGGTTGGACCTGCAGGACCGCCGCGTGCGTGAGCGCCGCGGTCAGGGCGCGTAGCTCCCATGTCTGGCAACGGGCGCGTGGCGCTCGTGACGGGCGCGGGGCAGCGCGTGGGTCGCGCCATCGCGGAGTCGCTCGCGGCAGATGGGTGGCGCATCGCGGCGCACTATCGCGGCTCGAAGGACGGCGCTGAGGAGCTAGTCGCGGCCATTCGGGCAAACGGGGGAGAGGCCGCATCGTTTGCTGCGGATCTCACGGAGCCGCGTGCCTGCGACGACTTGGTGGATGCAGCGTACGAGCACTTCGGCGCGCTCGACTTGCTCGTGAACTCTGCGGCCGGCATGCACAAGACGCGACTCGGTCACACGACCGCCGATGAGTTCGACGCAATTATCGCGTTGAATTTGCGCGCCCCGTTCTTGTTGTCGCAGGCTGCAGCGCGCTTGATGCCGGCGGGCAGTTCGATTGTGTGCATTGCAGACCACATGGCCGTGGAGCCGTTTCCTGACTACGCCGTGCACGGCACGGCAAAAGCCGGTGTGATTGCGATGACGCGTCATTTGGCGGCCGCGCTCGCACCGGACATTCGCGTGAACGCGATTGCACCAGGATTTATTCTCGCACCGCCCGGCATGCCGCAAAGCACGATTGATGCGTTCGCGCGGGAAACGCCGCTCCAGCACAACGGCACGCCACAGGACGTGGCCCATGCCGTGAAGTACTTCGCCGCCGCGTCGTACGTGACCGGAGAAACGTTGTTCGTTGACGGCGGTCGCCGTGTCCGACCGTAGCGAGGAACCGCAGCACTACCGCGACATCATTGTGGTCGGCGGTGGATGCTATGGCAGTTACTACGTGCGACAGCTCGCGCGGGCGCGCAGCGCCGGTGCGCTCTCCTGGGAGCGACTGCTCGTCGTCGATCGCGACGAAGCGTGCCAAGTCGTGCGCGAGGCGCCCGCTGTTGAAGCGATGCAGGTCATCGCGCGCGAGTGGGGATCGTTCTTCGCCGAGTACTTGGCCGATGCGACCACGCGCGACGCGAGCCGCGACGCGATTGTGCCATCACCGTTGATGCCGCACCTGATGGGGCAGTGGGTGATGAGTCGCGCACGTGCGCGCTGGCCTGGTCGTGGCATGCGCTACTCGTCCGTGAACGGCGCGGTGGATGTCCCGTGGCAGCGCACGGGTGACGACGGCACGCACTACGTGAGCTTCGCGACGTGGGAGTGTCCCATCAATTGCGTCGAGCCTAAGACGTGCCCCCATACGCGCGGTCCGCGTGCGTGGAGTATGCCGCCCACACTGCGCGCATTTGTGGAGACGGAGCGCTTGCGCGGACGTCGCATCGATGGCCCCGCAGTCTTTCACTGTGTGCATCGCGCGTACGGTGTGGGGATGTTTGGCGTGGACGAAGTCGTCGCCGCCGATGCGCTCGTGGCCCAAGTCGCAGCGGGCCGCGCGGCGGAAGTGCTGGTGGGCACCGTCTCGCATTGCCACGGCGCGCTCTCCGTACTGGAACTCGCCGCCCCGTAGTGTGATTGCTGAGTAGATTTCCCGCTTTCCGATTCGAACTGAGGACGACGACGTGGCAACGCACGACTACGAAGTAGTGATCATCGGCGCCGGACCATCCGGAATGTGTGCCGGATTGTATGCGGGACGCTCGATGCTCAAGAGCGTCGTGCTCGAGCGCGGCTTTCCAGGCGGTGAGCTGCTCAACACGGAAGTCATCGAAGACTACATCG